>JACNGK010000069.1:0-3489 GCA_014384145.1 Nitrososphaerota archaeon | reverse complement strand
GATATTGTCCCAAGCTAGCTCAGCCTGGTAGAGCTTCCGGCTGTAGTAGTTGGCTTTAGGCTAAACTGAATTCCAGCCTATCAGGCATACAGAAACCGGGTTGTCGAAGGTTCAATTCCTTCGCTTGGGACTTACAACCCAATTCAAGGAGTAATTACGCTACGACCAATAATTTTCCTATTTTTTAGATCTTCTAAAGCATTGTTTACTTCATCTAGAGAATAACGTTTTGAAACAATTGGTTTTATGACACCACGCTTAGCCAAATCAAGAAGTTCAATCATATCATTGTAATTTCCAGTGTACGCGCCCTGTATTGTTATCGCTTTTAATGGGATTGAAACCAATGACAAATCTACCGAACCGCCAAATAAACCAACTAGAACAATATTACCTCGTTTCCTAATAACCGAAAGATCCAACTTAACAGTAGGAGGTGCATTGACAAAATCCAATATACTGTCTACACCTTTTCCATCACAAATTGACATAATATTTTTCGAAGGCTCAGGCTGTCCATATCCAATTGCGTTAGTGTTTATAATATTATTAGCACCAAATTCCTTAGCTTTCTTTAATCTTCCATCATCTAAATCAGCACAGATAATATTTGCATTACTAAGTGCTTTCGTGATTTGAACTGCCATTAATCCAAGTCCTCCAGCTCCAACTATCAAAATATTCTCCGGAGAATTTGAAATTGCCTTTTTTACTGCAGTATAAGCTGTCAAACCAGAACATGCCAATGATGCAGCACCCTCTAGATCAATTCCTGAAATTTTAGCCAAGAATTTATAATCTGGAATTAGTGAATATTCAGAATATCCACCATCTTGAAAGACTCCAAGTGATTGTGGAGCTTCGCATAAATTGGTATCACCTTTCTCGCATGTTGGGCAACTACCGCAGCCTATCCAAGGATATACTAATACATCATCACCAACTTTGATTCCCTCTACAGAATCTCCAATCTGTGCTACGGTTCCAACAATTTCATGACCAGGAATGACAGGAAATTTTACTCCCCTGTCTGTAACTTTCATAAAACCATCTACAGTATCATAACCGCCTTCCCAAAGATGCAAATCGCTGTGACAAACACCCACTGCTTTGACTTTAACTAAAACTTGTTTATCAGTAGGAGTTGGAGTGTCAATCTCAGATATTTTCAAGGGCTTATTAGGCTCTATGATTTGTGCTGCCTTCAATGTCGGATTTTTCTGTTTATTATAATATAAGAGTTGACTGGAAGCAACAAAAAAATAGATTTGATAGTATTAGTGAATCGTTATTATACTAAATCTATGAATGATGGCGAAGAAATTTCTAGCATTTCCCAAGACCCTGTAAACATTTTGTTTAACCCGTCTGTAATTCAAAAAAAAGACGTTTGGCAAATAAACCTAATAGAAATTTTGAAACTATTAATAAAAATACTAGAGGAGACTGGCAAAAAAGATTTGAAGGTTGCAGGTATGGCAGCACTTTCTTCGTCTCTGATTTATCGAATGAAAGTAGAAAGTATTTTCGCTCTACAAAAGGCTGCAATGGAGAAAAAACCATTAATTAATAGACGTGATGTTGATATTGACATTTTAGATATACCGTATAGGCACGAGTCCACATATTCCGTCTCACTTGATGAATTGCTGGATTTACTTGAGAATTTGATAGGTTCTATTGCCAATCCTCGTTCACGAAGGAATAGGCAGTTAGAATTTGAGGCTATTCAACCACCAGATTTCAAAGAATATTTGCTTCCATTTGAAAATTTAGTTGAAAAATATGAAGACCTGATTGTTCGCAAAATTAGAAGTACAGGAAGTGGATTGTTAAAGCAAATTGTAGCAGATTTGGATAGTTTAGATTCGATAAGATGTTTTTTTGCAGTTTTATTTCTAGCACGTGATCAAAAAATTGAGTTAGAACAAATTGGTGGTGATATTCAAGTAACTTTAATCGATGATATAACAAAAAAAGAGAAAGAGGATAATGAAAATTCAAAATGAGGATCAAGTAGCGGCACGACTTGAATCTGCATTATATTCTGCTGGAAGACCACTAACTGTAGAAGAATTGATCAAAGCATCTGGAACAGAATCACGACAAAAAACTCTAGCTGTGTTAGATTCAATTATTAAAAAAATGAAAAGTACATTCAAAGCAATTGAAATAGTTAACTTGCCAGATAGTAGCTATGTATTTCAGATAAAGCCAGAATACAGTTCGAGTGTTAGAAAATATGCATCAAAACCACTTTTATCCAGAGCTACACAAAAAACATTATCATATATTGCATTAGAACAACCTATAAGTTCAAAACAACTTTTGGAAGTTAGAGGATCTGGTGTTTATACACATCTAAAAGAATTACGACAGCTTAATTTTATTGAACACCAAACTGTTGGAAGATTAAGAATTTACTCAACGACAGAAAAATTTCAAAAATATTTTGGAATTGAAGGTGATGTCAATACACTTAAACAAAAATTATTCAAAAAAATAAGAAAATAATCAAAAATAGCATAATTCATTCGATTTGTATAAATTAGAGTTGATTTGACGTAGTTTATGAAAAAGTCGATGGAAAATCTGCGTACAAGTAAAATAACAGGAGGACGCAGACATGCATTACGCTCTAGACGAAAGTATGAGATAGACAGATTTCCTAATGAAGCGTTAGTTGGAGACCAAATAACAGTTACAAGAAAAGTTCGTGGAAAAAATGTCAAGACAGCAATTAAAACAATTGATTCTGTTAATCTTGCAATAGACTCTAAGATTAAAAGAGTAAAAATAATCAAAGTGTTAGAAAATGCTACAAATAATGACTATCAACGACGTGGAGTGATTTCTAAAGGTGCAATACTTGAAACGGAAGAAGGAAAATGTAGAGTTGTTTCGAGACCAGGACAGCATGGCACTGTAAACGCAATATTAGTAAAGTGATTTTATGAAAGATTACGAACACATCGTAATCTGGCTAGATTATTTTAACAAAACATTATCTAGACAAAAAGGAAGAAGATTGGCAAAAGACAAATGTGTTTTTGATCCATCTCTAAATGAATTAATTGAATCAGCAAAATCTGCTGGACTTGAACCAACAACAACAGATGATCAAGTAAGATTCCCCAGAAGACCTTTTGTCAGATCAGGATACATCGTATTAGAAAAAACACTACCAAAAACAAAAATTCTTGATAAAATCTCAGAAAAAATGGTTGCAAAAAGAGCCAAACAGTCAAAATAAAGTTCTATCAAGCTCCAAGCTAAAGTAAAGTTGACAGAACGTTTGATCAATCATTAGACGTTCTTGTGTGTAATTGCAGGAGGTAGGGGAAATTTTGCATCTTGCCACTAGTGGCAGAGTCATAGTAAGACTTTCGAAAATAGTAACACAAGATCAGATATTGTGTGATGAAAATAGTACTAAGGTTGCAAAGGTTACAGAATTAATTGGACCTGTTGCCAAACCATACGCCTCTG
>JACNGK010000015.1:0-3494 GCA_014384145.1 Nitrososphaerota archaeon | reverse complement strand
AGGTTAGTTCATCAAGCTAAAAATAATCATTATTCTACTTTTGCCCTATATGATGGGGAGACATTTGATGAATCTCTTGACATATTTCAGAAAAACATTCAGAAAAATTTCAATGATCTAGAGCAAATTACATGGCATGATGAGAACATTCTACTAGAGATTGAGAAATAACAATCCCTTCGGATCCATTTTTAGATATGCTAGAAGATAAAACAGTATGAAAGTAACAAAAATTTCTGCGGTTACGTTACCAATCTCTGACATGAAAAAGTCAGTTGATTTTTATTCCAAAATTCCAAACTTTAAGATTGTTTTTGGAGGTCCTGACAGCCAGTTTACATCATTTCTGATTGAGGATGGAGAAAAATCTTATCTTAATCTGAAATTAGACGAAGCACGTTTACCAAATTTTGGCAGAATTATTTTTTACGTTGATGATGTTGATGAGCTTTTTGCTTACATGGAAAATGATGAAACAATTTCAGGATTAGGCAAGCTGGAATCCAAACCACAGGACGCAACCTGGGGAGAACGATTTTTTCATGCACTGGATCCTGATGGTTATAAGATGTCATTTGCAACACCAATTGGAGATCAATGATATGGAAGTAGGAGATTCTGCATCAGATTTTGAGTTAGAAGCAAATGATGGGACAAAAATAAATCTGAAATCATTTGCCGGAAAAAATAATGTCGTTCTTTGCTTTTATCCAAAAAATCATCTCTTTGCATGTCCATCCAAAAAGGTATTCGAGATGGCAAAGAGCGTGATTTCTGTGTATGATGAGATCTTATCAACTGATTCAAAGCTATTTGCAATTTCCATCGATACGGTCGAATCGCAGAAAAAGTTTGTTGAGGAGTATAGCATTCCGTACTTGCATCTTAGTGACACCCAGAAGGACACATGTAAGAAATATCCGGGTACTAATATTGCAGGGATGGCAAAGCGTGCAACTTTCATCATCGATAAAAATGGAACAATCAAAAATATTTTCCGAGACATCGATGTGAAAAATCACGGAAAGCAGATTGTTGAGTCTTTAAAAAAATTATAGTTGTATTAATTCTATACCTAGCCAAGTGCTCTAGAATGTTTTTGTGTGTGTGGCCTTTCTCCAGAATATTTTCTTCTCATGTGACCAGATGGTCTTGCATACAAGAGTTCTAGGAACCATGACTCATGCTCAATTTCTTCAGCAAGTATGTCCTTTGCAATGTCAAATGTGACCGGATCTTTTCCACTTGTCATTTGGCATACCCTGTCCCAGTTAACAATCGCACCTTGTTCAGCCTTTAGGCATTTTTCTAAAATTGCTTTTATGTCAGTTGGGTTTGGAGGCAGTTGAAGAAACTCACAGCCCGACATCTTAATGAAATCAGTAGCATCTTTTGGCAGAGAGCCACCAAGCTGATAGATTCTTTCAATACATGATTCAAAGTGGCTTAGATCTTCAAGCCTTGCATCTTCAATCACACCCTTGATTCCTTCACCTTCTATACCAGTGCAATTTGCCCGTAGTAATGTGAAGTAGTAATATGCTGTAAATTCAACAGACGCGTTGGTCACTAATTCCTTGATGAGTTTATCAATATCAATTCCATTTTTTTTCAGAACCTCAATGCCAACTACACTAGGGTCTCTTCCCATAGCCATGAAGATAATTTAAATTTCTAAACAATAAAAGGTATGGGATGGTAGAAAGCAATTACGATATTTTAAAGATACAATCTGGGGCATCTAAAAATGATATACGCAAGGCTTATCGAAGTTTAGTTCTCAAGATTCATTCAGACAGGGGTGGTGACGATGAGAAGTTCAAAAAAATCAAGCGTGCGTATGAAGACTTGCAGAATGGGAAAACATATCCTGACAGCGCTGATGAAAGAAAGGAGAAGGCAAAATTCTATTCTGGTGATTCCGATGCTGACCAGCGGAGGAAAAATCTTCTATTGTCTCAGGACATTTCACGTGAAATGAAAACTGCCCAGGAATGGGCTGGTGCTCTTAACCGTGCTAGTGCTATTGGTCAGCGCTTGTTTGGCTCGAAAGAATTAGGCCAGATGGAATTTGAAAGAAAAATAACCAAGACACTTACAATCAAAGGAAAATTTTGGGCTGGCAATTTTACATATGATAATCCCGTAATAATGTGGGGCAGTGTAACAAGTCCATACATCAGTCCGTATGAAAAACACAAGACTCGCATACGCATTACAAACGGAGATTTTCGAATGATTGACTCCATACGAAACAAGTATGACATTGATGGCGGCGCAAAAATTACCGTGGATAATGGTGACATGGAAGTTGGCAGTGTCAGGGGCATAAGGCAGCGTGTTGAGGATCCACAGGGCAGGGTTGGAATGACCACTGTCAGAGAACATTTTTCTGAGCTCAGTGCACCAAACGGCAAAATAGTAACGGGAGATGTACGAGACACCGTCAAGCTTAATGCGGATACGATTATCACCCTTAATCTGGTGGACAACATCAAGGTCACGGGAAAAAACATTCTAGTTTATGGGACAAAGGTGACCTACGATGTTGAGTTCTTTCTAAAGAAGGGCGGTAAGATTAGATTTTATGATCAGGGTTCTGGATTTGACATAAGCGATGATGCGATTATCAATCTTGAGAATGGCAAGAAAATCAATATCCGTGACCTGAAGCGGGACAAGCTGATCAGCCTTGGCGGGAAAGATATCACATATGATTACATCGATGACAGAGAAAACATAAAAAAATCAGCTAAAAATAATTCTGGAAATAAATTCGGATTTGGGAAAATGTTCCACAAGTAATCTTATTTTGATGACTTGTATTTTCCGGACAAAATTATGCAGACAAAAATTCCCTTACCAGATATGAATTTCGCCTTGTGGCTTACTCCCTTTGGTATGAAAACTGTAGAGGGAGATGTCACCTTGTATGTTTCATCACCTAACTGAATTTCATATTTCAGTTTTGAATTTTCAGAAACGATGAGATTGATTTCATCCGCGCTATGTTTGTGTAGCATGCTATACTCTGACATTTTTTTATGGTTGCCATTGACAAAGTGAACTGCAACATGGGTATTCGAACTTGGAAATCGCTTTTTGCTTAGCATCGAAAGGCGCTTCATTGGCGCATAGTTATGAAATGGAATTTTTGAAATCTGCTCACTTACGCCTTTCTTGATAAATTTCTTATAGCGATTCATAGTCTTGTTCCTTTTTCATACTATAAAATCATCTGGTTGGAAACTATCTTGGTCTCTTTGACTTTTCCTTTTTGGTTTGTTCAGGCTCTGGGTCCATCTCAATCTCCGGCTCTGGGTCCATCTCCGGCTCTACTATGCTGAACTTTGATTTTTCCTCCAGCGTCAATGCCTGGGCAAGATTCTCGTTTACCTTCAGTGCGTCCAATAGGTATAGCGTTTCTGGAATTCCAAACTTGTTCTCTGTCTCAACCACAACGTGCGACGTGTCCATCGGCTTTGCAAATATCA
>JACNGK010000016.1:0-3513 GCA_014384145.1 Nitrososphaerota archaeon | reverse complement strand
CATACTGCATATCTTTTTGTGGCTTAAGTGATAATTTTGATATCTTACTTAATTCTATGATTACTGTTTTTCTATATCCTCTGGGTGTGTTTGCACCAGTACCTACTGCTGTACCACCTAATGCGACTTGTTCTAATTCTTTCTGTGATGATATGATTTGATTTCTTGCATTAGTCAATGAAGTTGCATATGCTGCAAATTCACTTCCTAATGTAACTGGAAGTGCATCCATCAAATGTGTGCGCCCAAGTTTTTTGTATTTAGAAAATTGTTTTGCTTTTTTATTAATTGATTTTATCAGTTTATCAATTGCTGGAAGCATTTCTCCAAATGAAAATAATATTGCCATATGCATTGCAGTAGGATATGTATCATTACTTGATTGAGACATGTTTACATGATCATTTGGATGAAGAAACTCATACTGTCCTTGCTTTTTACCTAATCCTATTAATGCAACGTTTGTAATCACCTCGTTAGAATTCATGTTGAATGCTGTTCCTGCACCTGAGTTTATCATATCTATCACAAATTGATCAATATATTTTCCTGAAAGAATTTTATCACAAGCTTTGATTATTGCGGTTCCTTGTTTTTTGTTAATTGCTTTCGTCTTGATATTTGCAACTGCCGCTGAACGTTTTATCATAACAAATGACTTAATCAAATTTTGATGAGATGGATTGCCTGTTACATTATACTGCTTGATCGCCCTTCCGGTAAATGGACCATAATATGCATCAGCAGGAATTTTTACTGGACCTAGAGAATCTCTATCTGTTCTATATTTCAATAATATATGTAAAAACGGTCAGGAATAAAAATTGCATTTAATGTGAGACTTAACAAAACCTTATCTGAACAATTGATCTTAAAATAAATAGTAGATATGACAAAATCGAGAATATTTTATATAGTCTAGTTCAAGCATCGAAGAACATGAATAGACGTATTAGTACTATTATGACCGTAGCTGCAATCGCAGTTATGGGAGGCGCACTATTCGGAAGTTCTTTTACTGCTCCACAAATTGGCGGTACTGCACTCGAAGTGAATGCAGACCCACTTGCAAAAGTAGCCAGTATGGGCGGATTAGAACTAGTAATGCCTGAAGCTTATGCAGCAGGCCCATGTGCAGACTTGTTAGACTCAGGTCGTCCAGTGGTAAACTTTGACCTTACTGGTGTGAGCGTAGAGCTCCCATCATTGTCAGGCACTTACAGTGCAATGACATTCAGTGAGCAAATCCCAGGACCAACACTAAGAGTTACACAAGGTGACGTTGTACACATGACATTGACCATTCCAGGTGATGAGGTAACTCAACACGGAAATGATATGCATGCATCACAAATGTCATCAAAACCTTACATGGGTGCAGTAAACATCGGTGAAACCGGTGAGTACTGCTTTATTGCAGAAGTCCCAGGTGTTTTCAAATATCACTGCTCTGGTGTTAACATAGCAGCAATGGACCAACACGTACTATCTGGTATGTATGGTATTACCATTGTTGACCCACTCGATGGTTACAAAAGACTAATGGTGGAAAAGACAGCACTAGAAGGCGGTGAAGTTGTAAAGGACAAAAGATTCTATGATGCAGATGCATTAGAGTTCCAATTGCAATACAACCAGCTCTATCTATCTGACGCTGGTACATACGACATGGGAAAGATGATGAGTCACTCAACATCTCAAACTGTTGTTAACGGACAAGCATTTAGTTATGTTCCAAACGGAATCCATAACTTACTAATGTTCGGCGATATGGACAAAAACATCTTCGTTGCACAACCATGGAATTCTATGGACTTAAAACAACATCAGTCACAATTACTCTTTGTGCCAACTGATACCCACGTTCGTATCTTTATTGAAAATCAAGGTAACGAACCAGTATTCTGGCACGTTGTCGGTGAAATCATCGACAGAGTAGTACAAGGTAACAGAGTTCAAGCACAAGGTACTGAAACATGGTTACTCGGTGGTTCACAAAATATGATCGTAGATATGGTCTTTGATGAACCAGGCGTTTACGCAGCAGTAAACCATGATTATGCAGCTATCTATAGTGGTGCAGCAACTATCTTCGTTGCAGGTCTTCCATTAGACCCAATTAATGAAACTGCAACCGCACTTGGCGTAGTTCAAGGTGCAGTTGATGCAGGTTCATATGCTGGTGTCTTAGGTAACCCACACGATGCAGTTCCACCAGCAGGAGATCAATCAATTGGTCACCCAGCCTTGAACGTACATTGTATGTGTACAGATGATGTTGCAAACGCAGCAATTGAAAACGGCGCTTTACCACTATGGGAAGTAATCCCAGCTGTATTAGCAGCTGCACAAGGATAAACTACCATTTTTCTTCTTTTTATTTTTAATTTCTAAACATAATCCAGATCCTGGTTCCTACAAAAATCCCTACTGCGGCTACTATACACACAATTGGTATGATTTGCATAAAATCAAATCCTAAATCCATGTCTGTTAGACGTAAGCAGATAATTTTAGTAATTCTCGTCTCTCAAAATGATTATATTAAATGAATTCTGGCTTTTTGCATGAGTATGAATCAATCAGTTTTGATATGTGATCAAGTTAATCCTACCTTAAATGAGATTTTAGAAAAAAATGGTTTACAAATTACATATGAACCAGAGATTACTCCTGAGCAAATTGAGGAAAAAATTGGAAACTTTGAAGTTGTGATAGTCAGAAGTAGAACAAAAATTACTAAAGACATGATTGAAAAGGCTAGCAAATGTAAAATCATAGCTAGAGTTGGTGTTGGTTTAGATAATATTGATCAGGTAGCTGCCAAAGAAAAAAACATTCGTGTAATTAATGCTGTTGAAGGTGCAATGAATGCAGTTGGAGAATTGGTTATTGGTTTAATGTTATCGTTGGCAAGAGAAATCCCACGAGCTGATAGAGAAGTAAGAAATGGGAACTGGATTAAAAAAGAATTGATGGGAACTGAATTACGTGGAAAATATTTGGGAATTGTTGGATTAGGAAATATTGGAAAAAGATTAGGACGACTTGCTAAAGCATTAAACATGAATATTATTGGATATGATGTTGTACCAATAGACGAAGAATTTTCAAAAGAGGTAGGCTTGATGAAAGCAGATCTTAGAACTCTTCTTGCAAGTTCTGATTATGTTTCATTACATGTTCCATTATTGGATAGCACAAAACATTTGATAAATGCTGAAAAAATGGATACAATGAAAAACACTTCTCGCATAATAAACACTTCACGTGGGGGTGTAATTGATGAAGATGCACTATACGAATATCTAAAGGATGGAAAACTTGGTGGTGCTGCATTAGATGTATTTGAGGTTGAACCAGCTACTTCAAACAAACTGGCAAGCCTACCGAACTTCATTTCTACGCCTCATATGGGTGCTCAGACAAAAGAAGCTCAGTCTTTAGCTGCAAATGTTATAGCAGAAAAGATAATACAAATCCTTAGAGGCGTTATCTAGGATTGAAACTAAA
>JACNGK010000057.1:0-3519 GCA_014384145.1 Nitrososphaerota archaeon | reverse complement strand
CTTTACTCTTGATGGGTCCATACAAAACACCAAGACAACTGGTGCGTTTACATATGGTTGGTTGTTTGCTGCCTCAACAAGTGCTTCTTTGGTTTTTTGGTTTTTGATATAAAATACCTTAAACCCTTGAAAGTTTCCAGCTGTAGGTGCAGTATCGGCTGCCGCTAAAATTTTGTCAACCATCCAGCCCTCTATCTTAGTTTTTGCAAATTTTCTTGTTGAACGTCTTGTTGCAAATATTCTAAACAGGTCTGATTGTGAAAGATCATGTGAAGTTTTTTTTGGTTTTGATGCTAAAATCGCTTCAAGAAGTGATATTTGAGTAGGTTTTGTCTCATCAACTTTTTTTGGTTCATCATATTTGCGAATTGTGATAGACGGATAGTACTCCTTTGGGCTGATATGGATATACTGTGGTATATGTGGAATTTTTGCATAGTCTAGAACATGTTTTTGCAGGTCGGCTGTCTTAACCTCAAGTAAGTCATGGTCTTTCAAATTAAATTCTGTGACATCTAAATTTACCATTATACGACTGACTTGATCCTCAAGCTCAACCTCACCAGATACGTTCTCTTTTAAGAGGTCAATTAATTGTTCGAGTTCTTTTTTGTTTAGTATGATGGTATCTAAATCATCTTCCTCAACACCTTTCCAAACTAATCTGCAACCATCTTTTGATGTGTATGATGACTCAATTTTTGAAAACTGCATTAAGCTCATAATATCAAAAACCTCATAAAAAAGTAGGGTGGTTTACTGGACTAAGCCGGCAGTAATCTAAATCTTAGAATGACGCAGGAGTTGCATTACCATGAATCATCTCAACGTCTGGGTTTGAGGCGAGATCACACAAATCACTAGCCGTCATTGTAGATTTCATAAAGACCTCATCTCCATGAAGCATTGCTGGAATTCCACGTGATTGCATATCATAAATTACTTTGCTTGTATCTGTTCCTTTCTTGAATTTAATCTCAATCTCTAGCATTGGTGGCATGTTAGGAAGTTCCCCCTTTTGGTTCAGTGCTATTGTTGTGGAAGCAGTTCTTTCAAGATACATGATTTTCATTAATAGATGGAGATCAATGTTATCGTAATTCTTCTTTAATTCTGTAAGACAAGTATCGTAAATGGTATCTGCTTGGGACACTGAATTTTAGATAAAAATGTTTGAGATAAATAGAATAGAAGATTATCATGAATGAAAATTGATGTGGTTCAGGATTTAAAATCAAATTTGATATTAATGTGCCCTACTTAAATAAAATAATCATCGTTTTATTATGGCAGAAATCTTCAACGTTTCCGTCTCCAAATATTGAACTCTCTGTATTTGACTTTTCAAGTATGTCTGCTACTCCAAAAATACCTTCAGGCAGATAGTAAATTGGTGCTCCATGTAAGGTATCTGTGCCTGATACCATTGAATCAATGATTAGTTTGAAACCATCCTCAGGTCTTTCAAATGGTATTGTGACCAAATTAGGAAATTTAGCATGCACTGTTTGGTTCTCATGATCATTTCCTCGTTGAAAAAGTAATTTTTGGTATTCTGTAATCTCATCTTGTTCAGCTTCAGATACAAAGTTGTTACAATAGATTTCAAATGGTGATGTGATGTATGCTGCGACTGTTCTCGCAGTTAATTTTTCAGTAACCGATTCAGTCATACATTTTAAAAATAATTCGTTTACATCTACGGGACTTGCCATTTTCTATATCTTAATTGATATGATAAAAAGTTGATCGAACTGATAGGCATAAAGCCAAAAACTGGTGGATTATACATAGATCAGGTTTATCAGAAACGGAGATAATCGTTATACAATGAGGCATATGCTTCTCTCAGTTCTTGTGGTTTGTGTGATTGGAGTTATGGTTCCAAGTGCGTTTGCAGAAACTTATAGCATATACATTGACAATAAAACTTTTGATACATCTGGATGTTATGAAACAGAATCGTGTTTGTTCCCGTATGTTCTTTATGTAGAAAAAGGTGATTCGATTCAGTTTGTGATTGACAAATACTGGCGATATACTATGGTAAGTGGTTCGCTTGAATCTGGTCCATATGATCCTTGGGTTCCTTCAGACGGGTTTAGTGGAGGTGGTGTCCAAATGAATGAAGTTGGCAAATTTTCCTATTATGATACTGCTTATCCATGGTTGGAAGGTAAAGTTATTGTCACTGAACCAGGTGAATATAACATTCCAGAAAAATACTTTCCTGTAAAAATCAAATATGATCTAATCCAAAAACTGGAAGAGGATTATGATGCTTTGTTTGATCTTCAAAGAAAGGCTTCTTGTTATCAGATGGATAAACCTGCCTTTCGTTTTAGTGATGATGCAATTTCAGCTTGCACTGAACTTCTTGAAGAACTAGAAAAAATTGATGGGTGGAATGACACACAGAGGCTATTCAATCTGGCTGGTGGCAAGGATTTAAAATCAACAACCTTTTCTTTGGTTTTTGACCCCAGGATAATCGAGAGTGAAGACAACGTAACGGAAATTTTAGGTAAAAGTGCTTACTCGACAAATTTTGGAGGGAGAGGAGCAGAGGACTTGATACTAAGACTGATAGATTCAGCGGCTAGATTGGTAATGATACATAATTCAATTATTTTAAAAACCATGGTCACTAACGCTGAAAATACAATAACGTCTAATCCAGAAATTACTTTAGATGCTCAAGCTGATTTAATTTATGATCTTCGAAAGTGGAAAGAGGTTAAGGGAGAAAAATTGAAGGCAGGGGATATTTTCAGTTCCCTCAAAACAACTTACAAACAATTATGGGAGAAAGAGAATTGGATGACACAAGAACAACTCGCAGAAATAGAAAAGGAGAAGATTAAGGAGAAAATTAAACAGGAAATTGGTGGAGTTGTTGAACCAGAACCAATGATAGATGAGGAACCAGCAACTTCATCTCCAACGTGTGGTGAGGGCACAGTTCTAAAAAATGGAGTTTGTGTAGTTGAGGAAAAATCCGAGGGTGGTGGTTGTCTTATAGCAACAGCAACATTCGGTTCTGAGATGGCTCCACAAGTCCAGTTCCTAAGGGAGATTCGTGATAATACAGTATTGCAAACAGAATCAGGTTCTGCTTTCATGACAGGTTTCAACCAGTTCTACTATTCGTTCAGTCCAGCAATAGCTGATTATGAAAGAGAAAATCCAGCATTCAAGGAAGTTGTGAAGATAACACTGACTCCACTTCTTACATCGCTGACATTATTGCAGTATGCTGATATTGATTCTGAATCTGAGATGCTTGGGTATGGAATTGGTGTCATTCTATTGAACATTGGAATGTATTTTGTTGCACCAGCTGTTCTGATAATGAAAGTTAGAAAAATACGCTAGTTTTCGCTAGTTTATCAGGCACAACCATAATTAGCGTGGTTACCATATAAGGGCGGGAACAAGTATTACTGGAGTATTACTGATCTAAACAAAAAACACACACCAATTACTAACACGCAACAAAACTATACACATACTACACAT
>JACNGK010000017.1:0-3558 GCA_014384145.1 Nitrososphaerota archaeon | reverse complement strand
GCCATAGAGTTGGTATCCCCCTTGGGTGTGATAGATTTGATTTCGAATGCAGAACCTTAGTTTTCCTTTTTTAAATCTGATATAACCCAGTTGGTACGCGCCAATGAGAGCTTAATGCCACGTGTACCTACCAAAAATGTCAATGCTTCACCGCCTTTAGTGACAGTCCATACGAACACAATGTCTTTGTAATGTCAGCATCAGTGTGTGCGTCAGACAAAAAGACACTTTCAAATTGCGATGGTGCTATGAACACGCCGTTCTTGAGCAGGCTTGAAAATAACTTGTTGAATTTTTTACCGTCTGCCTTTTTTGAAGTCCTGTAATCAGTTACCGGCTTGCTTGAAAAGAAGACTTGGAACATTGATGCTATTGAGTTAATCTGATGTGGAATTTTGTAGTCAGTCGCCAGATCATCAATCTCACCAGCCAAAAGCTCACAGTTTCTCTCAAGCTTTGCATAAAGTTTGTTCTTGATTTTGTTAATTGTCTTGATGGAGTTTATTGCTGCCGTAACAGATATTGGATTTCCAGCAAATGTGCTTGCCTGATAGACATTTCCACTAGGGGCTAGTTTATTCATTATTTCCTTTTTGCCACCAACCGCAGATATTGTGAAGCCACTTCCAAGAGCCTTGGCAAGAGTGGTAATGTCAGGTTTAATTTTGAAAGTTTGCTGTGCGCCACCCTCGGATATTCGAAATCCTGTAACAACCTCATCGAAGATGAGTGGGACATCATACTGTCTGGTAATTTTTCTCACGTCGGAAAGAAAATTATTTTCAGGAAGAATGAGACCCATGTTTGCAAGAACTGGCTCCATGATCAGACCAGCTACATCCTTGTTTTTTGAAAGGATACGGTCAAGAGTTTGTGAATCGTTGTATGGAACTACAAGTGTATTTTTTGAAGCCTCCTTTAATCCACCCTCTGAAACTGAGATCCCAATGTGGGCAGAGCCGGAACCAGCTTTAACTAAAACTGAACTATATGCTCCATGGTAGCATCCTTCAAACTTGATAATTTTTTTCTTTTTTGTAAATCCCCTTGCTAATCTGACTGCTGTCATGGTTGCCTCAGCACCAGTGTTTACAAGACGTACCTTACCCATGGAAGGAAAGTTTTTGATGATTAATTTTGAAAGCTCAACCTCAAGTGCGGTTGGAATTGTATACAGCGTTCCCTTTTTCAACTGTGATGAAACTGCGGAGATGATTTCCTTTCTTGCATGCCCAAGCAATAGAGCACCGTATCCATTGCAGTAATCGATGTATCGCCTTCCATCCTCGTCCCAGATTGAGCTGCCCTGTGATTTTTTTACAAAGAACGGATATGGCTTGAAAAATCTGACTGGACTGTTTACCCCAGATGGAATTATCTTCTTGGCCTGATCAAATAGCTTTTTCGACTTTGATACCATTTACAAAATTCATGTTGAATATCACTAATATCTTTCTAATGTGTGCTAGTGGTTTTCGTGCGCCCTGAGAGTGCCTTGTAAATGGCTGCAACTATGATTGTTCCGATGAATGGTGTAGTCAAATATAGCCACAGGTCGCCGGTCACTCCTGAGACAACCGCTGGTGCCAAAGACCTGATTGGGTTCATTGAAGCGCCAGAAACCAAACCAAAAAACAAAATGTCCAATGCAATGATTCCACCGATTGCAACGCCAGTAAGCTTTCCAAGCTTTTTGAAATGGACTACAATGTAGATTACCCCCATCAAAAATATGGATGTAAGGATCTCATAGCTGATGTTAGCTTCCACGGTAGAAGTCGAGTTTGGATGGTTCGTACCAAGATTTGCATAATCACCCATTACAAGCAACACAAAAACACTGCCCAAAAATGCACCGACTGCCTGTGCCACAAAGTAATACGGAAGTTGTCTTCCCTTCACATGCTTTGTAATGAAAAACGCAACAGTCACTGCTGGATTAAAGTGGGCCATCGAATATTTTCCAAATGCATAAACCACAATAGATAATCCAATGAAGTGTATTGCGACAACAAAGTAATGTCCATAAATTCCACCAAGCGATGCATCATAAACCATAGAACCCGTCGCGGCAACAACAAGACCGAAGGTGCCGATCAGTTCGGCGAGAAAAATTATTTTGTTGGATGAATGCATTCCTAGTCTACACAAACAAATGGATTATGTAAGTAAATCCAATTCCAAGTCCGGCTGCTCCCGGTATTGTAATTACCCAGGAAAATATGATCTGCCTGCTAACTTTCCAGCGTACTGCACGTTTTCTTCGCGCTGCGCCGGCTCCCATGATAGTGCCAGTAATTGCATGAGTTGTACTTGCAGGAATTCCAAATATTGCAAAAATAGCTAACATCATTCCACCACCAGTTTCCGCTGCGAATCCCTGATATGGTCTAAGCCTGGTAACTCTGACTCCAAGTGTTTTGATTACTTTGTATCCTCCAAAGAATGTACCCAAGCCCATTGCACTTGCTGCTGCAAAGATTACCCAAAGTGGCATATGAATTTCAGAAATAAGATCTGCTGAAAACAAGATAAGAACGATTATTCCCATGGTTTTTTGCCCATCGTTTGCTCCGTGAGTAAGTGCAAACCAAGCAGATGATATTATTTGTAATCTGCCAAATGTCCTGTTTACTATTGCCGGTTTACGTTTAGCCAAGAATACAATTATTGCTCCTGCTAAAGCTATACCAAAAATCATTCCACCAATTGGTGCGATAATTATTCCTGCGAAAACTTTGGTCAGCCCACCAAAGACAAGTTGTTCAAAGCCCAATCCCGCAATGCCGGCTCCCATTATTCCACCTATCAAAGAATGGCTGTTGGAAATTGGTAATCCAAAATATGTGCATAATGAACTCCAAGCAATTGCGCCTGCCAAACCTCCAATAATCATATAGACGGTAATCTCGTCAGGACTGACAATTCCCTTCGCAATAGTGGTGGCAACTGCAACACCAAAAATGAATGGTCCCGCAAAATTAGCCGCTGCAGATAACGCAACCGCCTGAAGTGGTCTTAAAACACGCGTTCCAATTACTGTAGCAACAGAGTTAGCAGAATCATTGAATCCATTTACGAAATCAAAGATTAGTGCTATAACTATAGCAAGAATTGCGATTTCTAACATAAAGCCACCTAGGTATATTTTAGAACAATATCCTCAACAACGTCAGCAACATCTACACATCTGTCTGACGCTTTTTCCAATGATTCGTAGATATCTTTCAGTTTAATGATTTGTATTACATCGTTAGTTTCAAAGAGTTTGGATATGGCAGTTGAATACAAATCATCGACTTTGTGTTCAACTGCACTTGTATTTCTGCAGTGCTCAAGCATTGAAGAAGGATTCTTAATATTTCGTAATTTGGATGTCATTTGTTCTACCTCTTTTGTTCCTTTCACCAGTTCATTTGCCATCTCCAATGCGTATGGAGGGGTAGTGGTTATTTTGTAACTATGAAGTCTTGCAGATATTCCATCAATGTGATCAATTGTACCATCTATTTTTGATGCAACCCTTTGCATGTCCTCACGATCCAATGGTGTGATGAA
>JACNGK010000042.1:0-3569 GCA_014384145.1 Nitrososphaerota archaeon | reverse complement strand
GGAGGATATCTAAACTTCAAAGCAGACCGTTCAGATCTTTTTGCACTAAGCATAATGATTGAGAACTATGCATCAAAACATACAGCCCCACTACTTGCATCTTTTGAGACAGACAAACGTTACGAATTTGTTAAAGACCGATATCTCAAATTGATGAAAAAACTTCCAAGAACATGGGTTATTGGAAATTTTAACAATCCACATCTAGCTCAAGATGTACCAGACAGTTGTCAGGTACTGAGTTGTATAGGAACACCACTTTCAACAGTTTGGGCAGTAGTGACAAAAGGACCTGATGGGCCAATTGGATTGATAGCAGAAGAATACGGAATCGGAAAATTCAAAGGATTCTTTTCAACTCAACCAGACGTGGTACAAGCAGCTGTGGATGCAATGGGTGAAGTGTTAGTAACAAAGTTCGACTTTAACAAAAAAGAATATGATTTTGCTAAAGGCGGATATTAGTGTAAATGACTGAAAAATCTCCTTTTTTTCCTAAAAATGTTTTTGGTGCATTCGGTATTTTATTTTTCATTAGTGGTGCAATAATACCATTACAGAATTTAATAATTTGGGGCCCAGAGTTTGTTATAAGATATTTTACATCATCAGACATAACTGCTGAAAAATTATCATTAGTAGTAATTGGAATTGGAATCTTTATGACGATTTACGGCAAGAAAAAACAAAATCAAATTTAAGACGAAGCACGGTCTCGAGGATCCAATTGAAGAGATTTGTTATAACACTCAGATGCCTCATTATATCTCCCAAGACTTCTCAATGCGACGCCTTTTTGATTCCATAAATCAGGATTAGCAGGTGCCAATAGCAATGCCTGTTCAAAAAAACTTAATGCGTCTTCAAAATTACCATTTTCAAGATTTACAATACCGTTTTGAATTAAAATTTTTAGTTCAGCCACAGAATATCTATAATGTTACTCTGAAATAATCCCATCGTTCAGGGTCAAATTTCTTTACAAACACAACATTTTTCTCATTTTCTTTTCTTTCATCAATTACATCACGCATTGCAAAACTGGTCATGAATTTGTAACCTTTTGATTGAACTTGCATCATGAATAATTGACGAATTTCCCTACCTCCATGGAATCCCCAATAGCCATTTTTGATTGCAACAGGTTCCAAAAATACTGTATTTTTCTTTCCACGATTTTTATCTTCAAATTGTAGATCAAAGTCATACTTTTCTAAAGGACCACCTTTTGAAAATCCAACAATTGGGCCATCAGCACTACCCACACGTAATGTGTTTAGGATTGTATCAGGATCTTGTATCGATTCAGTAAAATCATCGCGTGTGAATTGTAACGGTTTTGGTAATTCGCGGTAAATTGATAAAAGTGCATCAGCAATATCTTCAGTTACAATGTTTTTTTCTATGCACGGAACAAGAGGTAGTCCATCATAAACAAACTGGTTATAGATTTGAAGTTCATCTTGACGAAGTTTCATAAAACTAACTATATTATCTAAAAGATTTTTCCTCATATGTTTTGGCAATCCATATAATACACGTTGACACATATCAGACTCATTGTTTAACATATCTTCAAAAAATGATACAGAACGTCTAACAATAAATGCAGGATGCCAGCTAGAAGAATGAGCGTTCATTTTTGCCATATCCATTGCTTTTTGGAAATCCCCAAGAGAGTATCCACCAATTCTATCAGAGACAGATAAAAAATGACCTAATTCTTGGAAATGTTTCTGCTGCTTTTTATCTTTCTTAATTTTTGATTTAGAAAAATAATTTTGAATTAATTTGTTAGTGTTAGTGATTATGTCACCTTTCCAGGGATAAACAGTTCTAGAAATAAGAGCACAAATTAAATTTTGATCAAGATTGGCATCGGTAAGAAGTTGTTGAATGGTTTGATCTTTAGAAATAAACTGTATGACATTTTTTTCATGAGGTTTATCCATTGCCTTTTTAGGATCAAAATCATGTAATAGTGCAGCCGCATAAAGATGATTTAGATCGTCAGATGTTAGATAATCGTCTGCCAACGCATGGATTCCAGAGAGTAATGTGACATATGTTACTTCAAGTTCATGATCAACATTATGGTATCCGTAATAATCACTGAATAATCCATTATTTTTGAATAATTGGATAGTATAATCTAATAATTTTACATTTGCGTCAGTTGTAAGTTTTACAGAAGAAAGTAAATCAAATATTCCATTTCTTAATGAAGGGGAATTTGCAAATTCCTGCATGAGATAAACGATAGAGTTCAGGTTTTAAAGTTATTTGATTATTGTATTAGTCACAAATCTGTTATAAACTAAATAATGCTATTTTGAATGTGGGACTGAAAAGATACCTAATCACAAGAGGAATGACAATGTTTGGCGTATTGATGATAACATTACTGTTAACAATTTCTCTTGTCGGGTCCAATATGGATATAATTCTAAAACAAGGAGTAATTTATCAAGTTAGAGCAGAAATTACGGAAAATACATCTATTGCACAAGGATTCAACGACCCAGATGAATTTGAAAAATTTGTTCAACAGAAAATTGATGAGAGAATAAAGACGCTAGGTCTTGACACACCGTGGTACTCTCCGCAAAGATTAGGGTATACAATGTATAAAATTATAATTTTAGATTTTGGGAATGCAACATTTTTGACAAGTGATTCAGGTTCATCTAATGTAGGAGAAATAATTTTTGAAAAAATGCCAAAGACTGTTTTATTATTCACTACCGCCACAATAATTATATCAATAATTGGAATTGTGCTAGGTGCAGCATCAAGTGATAAAATCGGTTCAAAATTAGACAGAATTACATCAACATTTGCAGTAATTAGCAGTAGTTTCCCAGTGTGGTGGATTGGAATGTTAATGATATTTGTTTTTGCATTCGTCTATCAAATTTTTCCTGCTAGAGCTACACCGACAATATCACCAGACGAACCAGGGTATGTTTTGGCATTACTGTATCACATGACACTTCCACTGATAACAATTGTTTTGATCGGTTTTGGAACATGGGCATATCTCGTTAGAAATTTTATGGTAGGAATTATGCAAGAAGATTTCATAGCCGCCAAAAAAACTATGGGAATTAGTAAAAAGAAAATAGTGTATAGACATGCACTAAGAAATGCTGCACCTCCAATTGCCACTATATTGGCATTAAGTCTATCAGGATCACTAGGAGGGGCAATAATTACTGAAGCGGTATTTGATTGGCCAGGAATGGGAAGATTATATTTTGAAGCAATAAGCGTAATGGATTTACCAGTCATTATTGGTTCAACATATATTTTGACAGTACTATTTTTGGTAAGTATATTTTTTGCAGATTTATTGTATGGTTATTTTGATCCACGAATGAGGACATCAAATTGAGCAATATATCTACAAATGAAATTAAGAGTGAATTTCTGAAAAGTAAATTGGGTTTAACAGGAATTTTTATTTTATTTGTGCTAATTTTAGTATCAATAATAACAATTGCAATAATTCCTGCGTCAACGTTTCAAGAATGGAATAATCCTGAAAAATGGATTTCATATCCAAAAAC
>JACNGK010000018.1:0-3578 GCA_014384145.1 Nitrososphaerota archaeon | reverse complement strand
TTCTTTTATTGAACGGTGTTCTGGAAGATTATCTTCAGCCATGGTATTCAAAAAAGATATGAGTGGTATGTACAATATAGATCCCACCTCAGAATTTGCAATAAGAGATGGAACTGTATCCAAAATAGCTATAAACGGTGTGATCTTATACTTGGAGTTTAATGTAATCACGCTATCTAGCTTACCTACAACCTGTTCCTTTGACACCTCTAGATGTAATTCTTCTTTTGTTTCACGAATTGCAGTTTCTAGCAAGTCTTTATCTTTTGCACACCACTTGCCACCTGGAAATGCTATCTCACCAGCATGTACTTTCAAAGTTTTTGCTTTTTCTGTCATAATTACAAATGGGTCTTTTCCATAAATAATAATCAAAACTGAGGCAAGCTCGTTTTCATCTAATTCTGCTAGTTGTGTTGCATGGATTTCACTTGTTAAGGCGGAACGTATTTGTCCAATATCCATATCAGAAAAAAAGCATTGTATGTTATTGATTTATCGATCAAAGGTTTTAATCATGTATAATCAAAAACCATCTATGACCGTTAGGTATGAGATAAACCCACCTAAAATTTCTGATGATGGACAAGACGTTAGAAATGTTCTATTTGAAAGGATTGAAACTATAAGTTCTGTATGTAATGGAATTCATCTTACTGATTCTGTGTTAGGGATTCCAAGAGTTTCTCCTTTTGAAATTGCAAAACAAATACGGGAATCAGATAAAAACATCAAACTGACCTGTAGTTTGAGAGTCAGGGACAAAAATCTAAATGACATTGAAAAAATCGTGGAACAATCAGTTGGTACAGTTGATGGTATACTTGTATTGATGGGTGACAAGTCTGACGCAGTGTCAAGTAAAGCGGAACTGATTCCAAGCCAAGTTGTTAAGACTCTAAACGATAATGGGTTAGGTAAAAAAACTGAACTGTTTCTTTCAATTCCAAGTAACCCAAACTTTGCAAAAATTCAAAAAAAAATTGATGCCAAGCCTGCAGGATTTTTTACGCAAGTAATTCATTCAAAGGAGCAAATTGAAAAAATTTCTGACAGGCTAAAACCTAATGGCTTTAAGATTATCCCATGCTTGCTTCTTCCATCGCACAAAAATTCAAAATCTGCAGAATTTCTCAAAATTGATTGGTCAGATTACAAAGAAAACATTGTTGGGTTTATCAACGAAATATGCGGTATGACTGATGATATTCTCATTACTTCTCCAAATGATTTTAAAAGGGCATATGAGACAATTTCAAAGTTAGCAAGTTGATCTCATCATACACATTTGGAATTTATCCACGCTCAGAGGAATTAATTGAAGCTACTAGAAAGAATACTGAAAACCTAGATTCGCTCTCTCAAAAGGAAACTGAGGAATACATCTCTGCACAAAAAAATGCAAACCTTGGTTTTATTTCAGACCCCTTGCTAAAATGGGATGATATCTTTAGACCGTTTGCAAATTTATCAGGAGTTACCCCTACCGCATTAAACAGAATTTATGAAATGAATACGTTTTATCGCGTATTGTCTTTTGATGGATCTGCTTTCACTGATGGTGGTAATACGGTTAAATCTAACTTGGATTCATCACTGCCAAAAAACAAAACTGTTGCTATCCCAGAACCATTTACATTTGCTGAACTACATACTAGTAATGAGTCCAAAAAAAAGGAAAACTTTGTGCTAAATCTTGCAAAAATGCTAAGAATGGAAATAGATTCTTTAGTTGAATCAGGCTTTGAAGTAATCCAACTTTTAGCACCATCAATTGCATACAACAAGGAAGTTGACTTTGGCGTTGTTTCTGATGCATTAAAAATAATCACTGATGGATTAAAGGCAAAAACTATTCTACACACGTATTTCGGAGACGTCTCAACAAAGATTGAAAGTCTTTTGGACCTGCCTGTTTCTGGCTTGGGATTCGATATAACCACAACACCTGCAAGTTCTATAGAAAAACATAGTTTTTCAGACAAATTACTTACGATAGGCGTAATCAATTCGTTCAATACTGCAATTGAAAAACCCCAAGAATGCATCAATCAGGTAGATGAGATTAATACAAAAACAAAGCCAAAAGAATCCTACGTGAGTAATAATTTTGATTTGGAATACGTACCAAAGGAATTTGCTATGAATAAAATATCCGTTCTTGGAGAAATTGCAAGAGGTGCGAAAGATGTCTAAGCTATTCCCAACACAAGAAATTGGCAGTCTTAAGAAACCAGCAGACATGCTGAAAAAAGTAAAGGATCCAAACGTTTCAGATGAAGAAAAAATCAAAGTAAGAAATGACGCTGCACTTTTGAATATCAAGACGCTTGAGGATATTGGACTCGACATTGTTTATGACGGCGAAGTACGTCGTGTAGAAATGTATGAAGAGCCAGTAAGATACGTAGATGGATTTGAATTTGCAGGTAGAGTTCGTTCATGGGATAACAAATACTATAAGAAGGCAAGAGTCGTGGGACCAGTCGCCTTTAAACAAAACTTCCATGCAGAAGAATTCAACTTTATAAAAGAAAATTCAAAAAGAGAACTTAAGGTTCCAGTGACAGGTGCGTATACCCTAGCAGACTGGTCATATGACGAACATTACAAATCAAAGGATGATCTTGTACTGGCACTAGCAAGGAATGTTGTTAGACCATTAGTGAAGGACCTTGTAGGGTTAGGTGCAAAAATTATTCAAATTGATGAACCAGCTGCAACAACACATCCTGCTGAAATGGATATTTTCAGAGAATCAATCAACGAATCTGTAAAGGGAATTGATGCCAAGTTTGTAGTTCATGCATGCTTTTCCGGAAACGATTACAAGGCATTAGCACCGCAGATGCCAGAAATTAAGGCGGAACAATACACATTGGAATTTGCAAACCGTGATACATGGAACACGGGACTTGATGATGACGCAAGAAAAGGATTTCAGGTTCTGAAACTATTCAAGGAACACGGGTTTGAGGGCGAGATTGGAATTGGAGTCTCGGACGTTCATGTAAATGAAATAGAATCCCCCGAGCTCATTAGGGACAGGATATTGTATTCAGCAAAAGCACTGGGTGATCCTACAAAGGTGTACGTCAACCCTGACTGTGGTCTGCGTACAAGAACAAGGGAAGTTTCCTTTGACAAAATTAGATCAATTGTAAAGGGAGCCGAACTTGCTAGGGAAGAAATCAAATAATTTTTAAAATTCTAGCGTAATCCCCATCTGGTCATAACTTTATCTTCAATTTTCTTAAAGACTAATCCTTCAGCCAGTATTCCGATTCCCATTATTACTAGCATTATTGCTATCACCTGAGATACGTCGTTAAGCTGACGACCAACGTTAAGAAGGAAACCAAGACCCAAGAATGAGAATAAGAGTTCTGCACCGATTACGCCTCTCCAAGCAAATGCCCAGCCCTGCTTGAATCCAGACATGATAAATGGAAATGCCGCAGGAATTAATATGGAAGTTATAAGTTGACCTTCTTTCGCACCCATGTTTCTTGCAGCTTCAATGTAGGAAGGATTGATGTTCTTCACACCAGTGTAAGTATTGATGGTTACAGCAAATA
>JACNGK010000052.1:6175-18752 GCA_014384145.1 Nitrososphaerota archaeon | reverse complement strand
TTAGCTCCTCTTTTGAAAAGAATGTCATTTTCTACTGAAGAAAGACTAGAGTTAATGATCAAGACAGGTAGACGATTTAACAAAATTGCTCTCCCTTCGCTTGTAATTTTGATTGTTACAGGAATTTATAATTCTCATTTGGTACTACAGTCTCCTGAAATATTATTCTCAAGCAGCTATGGAGCATTTCTGATAACAAAAATCATTCTTGTTATTGCCTTGATTGTAACTTTTGCTGTTCATATTCGAGTGTTTAGCAAGGATATTGAGAAAAAAATAACGGAAAGGCAAATTGCAGACAATGAATTGCAAAAACTCAACAGAAAAGGAATGATCTTGGGCGAAACTACAGTTGTACTCTCGGTAGCCATATTATTTTTTGCCGCACTGCTTGACGCGGGAATTTAAACATATTTTTTAAAGATACTTTAAAGCTAGTTTCATGGACGGACTTTTAATTGGACGGTTTCAGCCATTTCATTTAGGTCATCTTGATGCTGTGCTGTTTGGGTTATCTAGGACAGAAAATTTGTTCGTTGGCATTGGCAGTTCAAACAAATCAAACGAAAGGAAAAATCCTTTTTCTGCTGAGGAAAGAACGGAAATGATCATTTCATCAATTGAATCCTCAATGATTGATCGGCTCAAAATTTTTGATATACCTGATGTTGATAACCATGAAAAATGGACTTTTGAGATTGATCAAATAGTGCCGAAATATGATGTTGTTTTTTCAAATGACGAGTTTACTAAAACTTTGTTTGAAAAACGCAAGATCAACGTGGTTTCAGTAGTACTGAAAGATCGCGAAAAATTTTCAGGAACAAACGTACGTCAACTAATAACAGATGATAAAAACTGGCAGGATTTGGTTCCACGTGGAACCAGAAAAGTACTGGATAAGATTAATGCTATAGAACGTCTAAAAAATCTGTAATTATAAATAAAGCCCATTGCCAATCCGATAAGAAGCTATTTGGAATATCTATCAATGCTGCCTGGTCCAACAAATGTACCAAACAGAGTTATGCGAGCAATGCTTGCACCAATAATTAATCATAGAAGTGATGATTTTGTTGAATTGTATACTGATGTTATTTCAAAAACACAGCAAGTCTTTGAAACACAGAATGATATTGTAGCATTATCTGCATCTGGAACTGGTGCAGTTGAAGCAGGCGTTGTAAATATTGTTAAAAAAGATGATAAAGTCATCATACCTGTAAATGGAGAATTTAGTAACAGATTATCACAATTAATAGAAGGTCAAGGTGCAAATGTAATCAGATTAGAAACACCTCCTGGAGAAAATGCAACTTTTGATCAAGTAAAAGAAGCTTTTGATAATAACAACGATGTCAAAGCATTCTATGTTGTTCATAATGAAACTTCTACCGGTACAATGGTAAATTATCTCGATAAAGTCTCAGACCTAACATCACGTAATGATTCAATGTACATAGTAGATTCAGTTTCATTACTTGGTGGCACATCATTACCTGTTGATAAATGGAACATTGATGTATGTATGACTGGTGCACAAAAAGCAATTGCTGCTCCACCCGGAATTTCTCCAATATCTATAAGCCCTAAAGCTAAAAAATACATGATTGAAAATCCACCTGCGACAATGTACTTTAACCTAGCACGATATTTCAAGTACTACGAAGAATCTAAACATACTCCATTTACTCCTGCATTACCATTACTTTATGCATATAGAGAAGCATTATCAATTTTATTAGAAGAAGGATTAGAAAATGTCTTTAATCGTCACAAGACTTGTTCTGATGCATTATACGCTGGCTTAAGTGCATTAGGATTAACACCATTTGCAAAAGAAGAAGATCGTTCAATAACGATTGTAGCTTTGAATTATCTTGATGGTCTGGAAGATAAAACATTCAGAAATACTTTAGCGGAAAAATTCCGAGTTCTTGTAGCAGGCGGATTTGGAAATTTGAAGGGAAAAGTTTTCCGTGTTGGCTGTATGGGAGAGGTTCAGCGATATCATGTAATGAGAACAATTTCTTCCATCGCATCTACATTAGATATGATGGGCTATGATGTTGATGCAAAAGCCGGTCTCAAAATTGCAGAAGAAAAATTAAAAGATCTTTAACCCACGTTAACTTATATAAGGAAATTCAAAAACGCAGTATACAATGACATTCAGTAAAGGATCATTAATTTTAGTTGATTACACTTCCAAAGTAAAAGACACCGGAGAAGTTTTCGAGACAACCATTGAGGAAGAAGCAAAGAAACATTCCTTTCATGATCCTAACGTAAAATATCAACCAAAACTTGTTTCGGTTGGAGAATCATGGGTAATCAAAGGATTCGATGAGGCATTAGGAAAAACTTCTGTAGGTGATAAAAAAACCATAGAGATCACACCAGACAAAGGATTTGGAGAAAGGGACACAGGAAAAGTTAGAATGATTCCACTACGTAAGCTTGGAGAAGATGCAGAAAAGGTTTCAATCGGAGATATGATTGAAGTTGACAACAAGAAGGGAGTTGTGAGATTTATTGGATCTGGTAGAGTTCAGATAGACTATAACCATAGATTCGCAGGCAAAACAGTTCTTTATGATATAAACGTCTTAAAGGAATTAAAAACAGATGACGAAAAAACATCTGGAATTTTAAAAAGATATCTTCCAGTAAAAGACGACAAAATTTTATTCAAAAAAACTGGAAACATATTAGATATTACCATACCAGAAGAGATGTTTCGTGCTGATGGCTTGCATGCTATAAAGCACTTTGTTCAAACTGATGTTTTCAAGTTTATTCCTACATTGGAAAAGGTAAACTTTGTTGAAACGCATGTAAAACAGCAAACAAAACCAGAAGACAAAACTTCCAAGAAAAAAACAGAGCCAAAAACTAAAACAAAAAAAACTAAAGCACTTTAGTGCTTTTAGCAAGCAAGATGGCTTTCTTTTCAGTCATATCAACTTCCTTCAATATGGTATATCTTTCTGGTCTTAATGACTGAGCAATAGTTAGTGCCTTTGCAAGAACTTCAGGCTTCAATCCTATCTCTTTTGCAGTAGTGGGGGCACCTACATCCTTCAATGCCTTTACAATTTGTTTCCAGTTCTGTCCCTGCAATTTTGAGATCAATATTGTTCCAATTCCACATTTTTCGCCATGAAGACCTACTCCTGGCTCTAATTTGTCAATAGCATGTGAGAACAGATGTTCTGCACCTGAACACGGTCTGCTGCTGCCAGCTATGCATGATGCAACTCCCGCACTGATAAGCGCCTCTACAATTTCTCTAACATGAAGACCTTTTTTTGAAAAACGCACAGAATTTTTTATTAAAAATTTTGCGCTCATCGATGCTAATTCAGCAGAATATCTTCCATAATATTCACCAGTCTTATCTCTGCCGAGTTGCCAGTCTCGTACTGCTGTAATTTTTGCTATAAGATCTCCACAACCACTTGCAAGTAGTCTTTTAGGCGCTTTTTTTATAATGTCTACATCTACAAAAACTCCGAGTGGAGCAGTAGCTACTAGTGAATGTGGTTTATCGCCCTTAACCGATACAAATGGACTAGCTATGCCATCGTGCGAGGCAGATGTTGGTATACTGACAAACGGCTTGTTGAGATTAAATCCAATCAGTTTGGCTATATCTACGGAACGTCCACCACCAATTCCAATAACCAGTTCGCTTTTGCTTTGGCGTACTTTTTTTTCAATATCTTGTATTGTTTTTTGGTCATTTGTTTTAGCCAAATACCAATAACATTTAATTTTAGATGCAATGAGGGACGCTTCAATTTTCTTTTGAACTATTTTTTTAACATTGCTTCCTGAAACCAAGGAAATTTTTTCTGTTTTTTTTAGTGAGTTTAGAAAACTTCCTACACTATCAATATTTTTTTCTCCGACAACAATTTGGCGGGGCAGTTCCATTGTATGTGAAGGCATATTTTTTTTCCCTTTCAAGTGCTTATTATTTGCCTCACAAAAGTTATTTAAAGGGTGAAAATAACTTGAAAATATCTCAAGCGAGGTATATTCTATGACTACGAATATTGAAGATAAAATATTACACGGTACAACTACAGTAGGGATAAAGGCATCAGATGGTGTTGTACTATGTGCTGATATGAGGGCAAGCGCTGGATATTTTATTGCCAATAACAACACAATGAAGATACAGAAGATTTACGATCATGCTGGCTTAACATTAGCTGGTGGGGTTGCAGATGCACAAAACCTAACAGATATTTTGAGATATCATGCAAATATACATGCTATTCAAACAAACGAAAACATTACGATAAAATCACTAGCAAGACTCTGCTCTCTTGTATTTCATCAAAACAGAGGTTATCCATTTATTGCTGACATCTTGCTTGGTGGTTATGATCGTGACGGACCTGAATTAATTAATATAGATCAATTCGGCTCTGTGGAAAAAAAATCCTATGTAACAACTGGAAGCGGTTCACCTGTTGCATATGGTCTTTTAGAAAATGAGTATCGTAAAGATCTTACTCTTGAAGATGCAAAAGCAATTGCTCTTCGTGCAGTGAAGGCTGCTATTGTAAGAAACATTGGAACCGGTGATGGAATCAACATCGCAACAATCGACAAAAATGGATTCCAACTTTTGACAAAGGAACAAAAAAAATCTATCATTTCGCTTTAGTGATTTAATGCAAAAAAAGCAACAGCAGGAATTACCTAATAGCCAAAATATTATGGCAACCATACTGGCAAGTATACCCAAAGAGGCCAACGTGACCAAAATTGATTACGAAGGTCCACGATTTGCACTTTACACAAAAACCCCGAGATTCTTGATGGAAAATAATACTATAATTTCAAATCTGGTTAAGGAGATCAAAAAGCGAATTGTAATTCGAATAGATGAATCAATCAGAAAAAACGAAGACGATGTAAGGAAAATTCTTATCGAAAATGTACCAAAGGATGCAAACCTACAGGCAATGTTTTTTGATACTGCTACGGGCGAAGTCTCGATAGAGGTAAAACGTCCATGGCTTTGTCAGAGAAATGCTGAAGAGTTTAACCATGCTGAAATTGCTGAAAAAACAGGCTGGAAGCCACGTATAAGAAAATCTACAACTAAACCATCAAACACAATCAAGGCGATAAACTACCAGCTTAAGATTTCATCATCTGATAGGGTAAAGCACCTCAAACAAGTTGGCGAACAAATTTTCAGACCACGTCTTGCACAAAAATCTGAAGTATCATTGCTAACACTTGGAGGTTTTGGTCAGGTTGGTAGGTCATGCATGTTGTTAACTACACCTGACAGCAAGGTTTTGGTTGATTGTGGAATAAACCCCGGTGCGCGCACTCCCAGAGAATCATTTCCACGTCTTGACTGGGCAAACATAACTCTTGATGAACTAGATGCCGTGGTAATAGGTCATGCACATCTTGACCACTCGGGGTTTTTACCAGTGCTGCTTAAGTATGGATACAAAGGCCCGATTTTCTGCACGGAACCAACGCTTCCTATGATGAATCTCATACAGCTAGACGCAATCAAGGTTGCACTAGCTCAAGGAAGAACACCGATGTATGCAGACAGAGATGTCTTTCAAGTGATGAGACAGGCAGTTACTATTCCTTATGGGGCAGTAACTGATATCTCACCAGACATCAAACTGGTACTGTCAAATGCTGGACATATTTTAGGTTCTGCAACGTGTCATTTTCACATAGGTAATGGCGAGCACAACTTTGTGTACACTGGTGATATCAAATATGGTAAAAGCATGCTTCTTGAAAGTGCCAACACAAACTATCCACGGGTAGAAACCTTGCTTATCGAAAGCACATATGGTCTGAAAGAAGACATACAACCAGATAGACAGGAAGTTGAATCTACATTTGTCGCCTCGGTCAATTCAATTCTCAAAGAGGGAGGTAAGGTTCTCATTCCTATACCTGCAGTTGGAAGGGCACAAGAGCTTATGTTAGTTATCGATCAGTACATGAAATCAGGCGATCTTGTTGAAGCTCCAGTCTTTATGGAAGGAATGATACAGGAAGCTACCGCAATACATGAAGCTTTTCCAGAATATCTAGTAAGGGATCTCAAAAAGAAAATTTTAGAAACTGATGACAATCCATTTGATTCTGAGTACTTTACAAACATTGAACATCAGAACGGGAGGGATGAGGCACTGCGAGAAGATTCACCATGTATTATTATTGCAACATCTGGAATGCTTGAGGGTGGACCAGTTCTTGAGTACTTTAGGAACATTGCACCACACACAAAAAACAAGATCTTGTTTGTCTCCTATCAGGTGAATGGTACACTAGGTAGAAGGGTGATGGATGGAGCCAGACAAGTTTCAATATTGGGAAAAGATGGAAAGATTGAAGTGGTTTCGATAAACTGCAGTACAGAAAGACTTGATGGTTTTAGTGGACATAGCGACTACAATCAGCTTATGTCGTTTGTTCACAGACTACGACCTAAACTAAGACGCGTTCTTGTAAATCATGGCGAAAAGAGAAAATCGGAAAATCTGTCAATGTCAATTCGCAGAATGTACAGAGTTTCGTCGCATTATCCACAAGTTCAAGAAGCGATTAAATTATTTTAGATCGTAATCAGGCTTCCAAATTTTTATTCGTGGTGGAGTTACAACAATTCTCTCTTCACCAAGTCGTGCAATGTCTGCACCTGAATCTCTTGCGATTACATATAGCTCTTCTACAATCTTCCTCAGTTTCTCAACATCCTTGTGAGCAAGTGGTGTAACGCGGAGGATTAGGATCATACCCTTTTTGATATCCTCCTTGATTGTGTGGATGTCACTAGAGTCTCTAATTGTAATTGCCTTTAGATATGTGGGACTTGCCTGCTTTTGCATCAGCTATCTTGCGATCAGCTTCTCATAAAGTCTTTCTTATTTTTTTACTAGTAAATAGTAATTTGATGACTAAATTCTCAATTTTATATATGAAGTTTCTTCGGCAGGCTTTGTCGAAATTTCTCTACCATCTTCGTTTTTATGAACAGTAACAACACCGGTTTCATTTTTTGGTGCGTCAGAGTAACGTAGTGTAACACTAGCTGAAAACTCTACATGTTTGCCTGTGCTATCTCCCCTTAACAAAACAGTTGGTCCAACATTTTCTTTGTCTTCAAGTAAGATGTCATTCGGTAACGCCAGTACCTTGATCATCTCGTTTTCATCATTGTTTCTTCCAACAATCAACTTTACATTTTCATCCAGTCTAAAATGCCTTCCAATTTTTAACAAGTCTATGTCGTTTGTTGTTGGTGTTTCAATATGTTTGAACAAATCTTTAGCTCTTAACGAGAACGCTGGGTCTGTCAGGAGACAACCTCCCCCTGCATTGGGTGGATCTTCAATACCAAATTCTTTTGCCATTTGTAGCTGTTCTTTTCTTGAACGACCTCTTATCATGCCAAGGTCTTTTCTTTTTATCAAGCCGTTCTTTTCAGGATCAGTGGCAGGCAGCAATCCAGCAGACAATGGTCTGACAATTTTACCTTCCAAGCCAGACAGCTTTTCAATTTTTTTTAACGCTGGTGCAAACTGACTCATAGGTCTTTGTCCAAGCACTTCACCCGAAATAATAAATTCCGCACCAATCTCTTCCATGTGTTTCTTACCAGCTTCAAACATCATTGCTCTGCAATCAATACACGGATTCATTCCAGAGCCAAAACCATACTTTGGATGTTTTAGCATCTCAATGTATTCGTCTCCAAGATAAACTGTTTTTAGATCAACTCCTAGATTGTCTGCCTTTTCTCTAATCTCAGAGCCACAACCTCTACCACAATCGAAATCACAAAACGGTGTCTTGATCGCAACTGCTGAAACTTCAAAGCCCTGTTTCTGCATTGTTTTTACAGCAAGTGTACTATCTAATCCACCAGAAAGCAACGCAACAACTTTCTTTTTCCCTTGCTTTTCTGCCATTAAACTTACAGAATAATATGCATATACAAACTTTGCAACATACATAAATTCACAAAAACATCTTTTTGAACAATGAATGCACGCAGAAAGAGACTGGAAAAATACTGCAATGCACTCAACTGCGATACTCTTGTGGCGTTTGAACCTGAGAACCTATTCTATCTAACTGGCTTTTGGGGAGAGGCAATAGGCATTTTAGAAAAGGGTGGGAAAACCACAATCATTGCTCCAGAACTAGAGGCACAAAGAGCAAAGGAAGATTCAGTCAACTGCAATGTTATAACTTCGCAAAGGGGCGGTCTGGTTTCTACATTAGCTTCTACCATGAAGAAGAAAAAAATCTGCACCGATTGTCAGAACTACCCTGTAATGCAGTCATTAAAAAAATCAATTTCAAAACTAAAACAATCTTCTGCGCCTTTTTACAACGCACGTATAATCAAAGATTCAGAAGAGATTCGTATCTTGAAAAAAGCATCTTCTGTGATAGATGAGATGTTTGAACTCTGTACGCAGACGATCAAGAAAGGCAAAACGGAGTCGGAACTGCAAACAATTTTGATGTCGTTTGCAAACGCAAATGATCTCTTTGACACTGGCTATCGTTCAACTTTGAATCCATTGATAATAGCTAGCGGTACAAACTCTTCACTTCCGCATGCACAGGTTACCAAGAGAAAATTTGCAGACGGCGACATGATTACGGTAGATTTGACCTTGCGATACAAAGGATATGTGTCTGATGCAACCAGAACGTTTGGACTCGGCACCATCTCTAAGGAAAAAAGAACAGTTTACGAAATTGTAAAAGAATCGCAAAAAATCGGACTGAAAGCTGTGAGACCTCAAAAGACCTGTGCATCAGTGGATGATGCATGCAGAAAAATCATAGAGGAACACAGCTACGGACCACATTTCATTCATTCTACTGGTCATGGAATAGGGCTGGATGTACATGAAAATCCAAGCATTTCTGGCAAAAGCAAGGAAAAGCTGAAAAAGGACATGGCAATCACAGTCGAGCCTGGCATATACATACCAAAAAGGTTCGGCATTCGCATCGAGGATTCACTAATAGTAAAGGATAGAGCAGCTGTGATGCACAAGTTTACGAAAGACCTGATTGTAATTTAAAAAGTTAATACGTTTTAGTACCAGAATTTCCATTCTGATTTTCCCAAGCAGCAAATCCACCATCAAGGTTTACAATGTCAGTCTTAATTCCAGACTTTGCTAGTTCATCAGCGGCTAAGCCGCCTCTATATCCAAACACAACTTAGTGTCTCCCAAATTATCTTAAAGCAGTATCAACAGGCTTCTTTTCTTTACAGCTTAGAATTTCCAGCGGTGGAATTTAGGAGACATTAAGAGACATTGTTCTATGACATAAAAAACAAAACCAAAACAGACTGGTTTGTCTATCTTTGTCGACTTTTTTCTACTTTAACAATTTTTTCTAGAGAAACCATGAGCAATTGGTACGATCCAGACCATCTTTCTGATGGTAAAGTAAGAGACATCAGTGTACACGAAGAGAACCCTGACGATTGGGACTGTGAGATAGAGTTGAATTGCCATAAGACAGAAAACAGCGGCCGCGTGTCAACTGTGTTTATGAGATATTTACGCGATAAATATGGCGAAAGCACAGCCGATAGAGCACTCAAACGCGCTCAGAAAAGAGAGCAGCGGGCGAGAGGAGAAAACACGCCAACTATCTCAACAAAAATGGCAGGCGTTTTCTAGATAAAACACCTTTTGCAAACTTCATAAAGCCAGAAAAATCTGATAAATCATGCCATTACGAAAAACAGGAAAGCATAAGAGATGGGCTGACCAAAAGGCTGATCGCAGAAGAAGCAAGCAGAAAAAACGCTAGCTAAAAAAATTATATAATTTGTAGAAGGTTGTTTTTTGTGGAAGTTGAAAGTTGTGAGAACTGTAAGGAATGGCATAAAAATTTAGATTTGAAGGCACAAAAGTATGGTCAAAATTTTCCTATGACAAGAAATCCATTCAAGAAATGGCATGTTAACTGCAGATGCTCTTGCCATAAAAGCTAGAGAATCTAGTTTCTTTGAATATTTGATTTTAGATTATGTAGTGATTTTGTGTAAAACTGATTCAGGAATTTAGAAAACTCTAAAAATTCTTTTTTCTTTTTATCACTAACAAAGTAAGATTGCCATGTAACTTTGACTCTACCACTGCTAACTTTTTTCATTGAGATTGTTGCTAAATACGCAAGCAATGGCAGCCCCGTAATTGCAATGTAAGAAAAACCTTTTTTTGTAGACCACTCTACAACATGTTCTTCAACGTCAGAACCGTCTTCAAATGAAATTAATCTTATTGCACCAACCCCATATTTTTTTTGCGACAAAAATTTAGATGATTTTTGTTCTTCCAACCAATCTAATTTTGTAATCTTGCTCAGTTTTTTCCAAACTGTTTCTACACTAGCTTTAACAATCACACTTCTTTTTGCTGTTCCTGCATGTTTTTCCATGTCAAATCTCTCATTAGCCTCCTATTTTACCAGTTTTGTACTCTTCAATCATCTCTTTCAGCCTTCCTACATGATTTGATGGGTCGTCCCTGTACACGTCAAGCTTACCATCTTCCGTCGTGGTAAGAATTGTTATCTGGTTTATCTTCTCGCCCGTCCGCTCCTCCCAGGCTATAGAATAAAAGCTGGCTTGAACAAGATAGTTCTCATTTATTTCATCCCTTTTTCGCGTGGCAGTTTTGAAATCGATCACACTTAATTCCTTGTCATATTCTGCTATGCAGTCAACCCTTCCGGCAATGCCAAGCTTGGTGCTGTACAATCCTTGCTCCAATGCCATAATTCTGTCAATCTTGTCTAGAGCAGGTATCATTTGGCTGAACATTCTAGCTGCAAGCTCACCATAATTTCCAACAAGGTCAGTTTCAGGCTTGTTTGACAGACAGTTTTCAATTATTTGATGAACCTTTGAGCCTCTATCGGTAGCAGCTATCATGACTGCATTTGCAACCTCTTCTCCAACTGCTTTCCTCCAATCTAAAATGCCCTGAGGTGTGAAATTCTTCAAAAGCGAGGTGATCGAGATGAGTGTTCCATCCGGTGTCTCATAATGTCGGATACCATCAATATTGATCTGCTTAATTTTTGGAATTTCTGGATGGAGTAGATGCGTAAATGTCATACCTCTAATGATTTTTTGAGCGCTTTAAGAATCTCATCCTTGTGCATTTCAATCACACCTCTAATATCAAACGTGTCAACATATCCGCCAGCTGAGGCTCTAGTTGCTTTCAGCAAATAGCGAAGTGCACCCTCTTCAATCTTCCCGACATAATATCCGTACAAAAAGTCCAGCTCGCTTTCACACTTCCAAACTTTCTGAACATCAGGAAACGTTTGGCTTACTTCCATTGGAATTTCCATGATCCTGCTCTTGATGTAACTGTCCAATGACTTTCGTATCGTAGAGTCCCGAAGCATGATTTTACAACATATTGCCACCTAAAGACTATTTTATTTCTTGGGCGTATTTTTTTTGATGGCAAATCAAGTTCTCGTAAATGTAAAGACATCAAAAGGAATCTGGGAAACTACGTTTCAGAAATCAACTAGAATAAAGGACGTGATACTTGGTTCAAGGATGCATTTTCGGTTGCCAAAAGAAGCCAATCTTGTTTTATGCAAGCAAGAATCGCCCCATGCAGATTTCGACCTGGACCGGGCGCTGGTAAACTATAATGTTATAGACGGTGACGTTTTGCTTCTAAAAGAGGTGTGATGATTGTTCTCTAACGGAATGAATAGGAGTTATGACGATTTTATGAAAGATACCAATCCCAAGGTTCAACCCTTGATGGACTCGCTTAGGAAGTTTTGTTTTTCGCTGGGAAGCAACGTGGTAGAAGATGTTCGGATGCATAGGGTTGTCTTTTGCAAGTCGTTTGCGTTCAGGTGGTTTGTCGACGTAGAGCCACAGAACGACTTGGTTCTTCTTAAGATTCAAAAGAGCAGGAAGGAGACGCAAACTGTTCAGCTTGGACTGGACCAGAACTTGGCCGAGACGCAGGCACTAATCCGTGAAGCGTACAGTTCTATTCACTGAGTTTTGAGACTTTATTATTAAAATGACTGTGAATCACAAGTGGGATTAAATACTTTCAAGACGATATGGTATTATGGCACAAGCATATGTTTTACTGAATTGTGAATTGGGTGCTGAAGAAGAAATAATCGGTAAACTGAAGGAACTTGCAAACGTCAAAGAAGTACATGGAACTTTTGGTGCTTACGATATAACTGCAAAGCTTGAGGCGGAAACAGCCGAAATGCTTAGAGAAACCATCACACAAAATCTTAGGAAGATGGACAAAATACGTTCAACCCTAACACTAACAGTAGTGGAAGGACAGGGATAACAACTATCTTACATTGTTAAATATCATAATATAGTACTGTACATGCCGATGGCTGACAAAGCTAACGACTAAAAGAGTGTGGCCTCGCAAAACAAAAAAAATCAAAGCTTTCGCAGTAAAGCAATTGGAGGTAGTCTCCAAAAGACGTTTTGCCTGAAGGGGTCACACACAATATT
>JACNGK010000052.1:0-5558 GCA_014384145.1 Nitrososphaerota archaeon | reverse complement strand
GTCATATTTTTGCAGACGTTACAGATGAACAAGCAAAAAAGGCAGACCTTGGTGTCGGTAAGTGTTTTCTTGCTCCAATTGGTAAACTTGAGGAGCAAAAGATGCAAAAATATTTTTGCAAGAAGTGTGAGTCTGAGTTTGACTGTTCGCCTAAAATTCAGATCGAAGAAAGTCCTAATGAACCGGTTGCAGACGGATTAATTCTGAAAGAGAGAGGTCAATACACATGCAGTAAATGCAGTTCAATAATTGGCGAATACCGTGTATTTGAGCAAGGACAGTAAGACTAGCTAATTTTTGTAAATGAATCTTCTGGTAACTGCAAGTCACCAAAAACATCTGGATGAATAATTTTGGCTAGGACTTCAATTCCAGTTATGGTTCGAAGACTTGGTTTGCTAAAATACGAGTTTGCATCAACCGCGTAAACATTATTCTCCTTAACAGCCTTCAGTTCATTCCAATCTGGATTCTCTGCCAACACACTATTGTATTCAGATATGGTTCGCTTTACATCAAAACCGCATGGCATCATTACAATAATGTCGGGGTTTACTTCTTGAATCTCTTCTAACTTCATTTTTCTTGATGGCATTTTTTCTGTACTTATGAGATTTTCTCCGCCCGCACTCTCAATCATTTCCGGAATCCAGTGACCTGAAGTAAAAAATGGATCCACCCACTCTATCGCAACTACTTTTGGTCTTTCTTCAAACGTTTTGCTCTTGACAAAACCTAGCCTCTTTGATAGTGAATCAACCAGATCATTACCCTCCTTTTCCTTGCCAATCATCTTTGAGATATCTCTAATGCTTACCAAAATTTCATCAACACCGTGAGGATCCATCGTATAAACTTCGGGTTTTTTTTCCAACATATCCACGGCTATTTTGACATGTTCTGTATGAGCGGAGCAGACCTCACAAATATTTTGAGAAATAATTAGATCCGGTTTTGCGTTGAGTAAATTTTCCCTGTTTAGATTGTAAATCTCCTTACCGTCAGTCATTAACTGGCAGATTTTGTCATCAATTTGCTTGCTTGACATTGAAGCTGGATCGAACACAGAACTGATGACCCGCGGTTTGGTTTTTGCGCCACTAGGATAGTTGCATTCATGTGTTACACCAAAAAGCTTGTCATCCGCACCCAAGCTGTAAATTAGCTCAGTTGCGCTGGGCAGAAAAGTTACAATTCTTTGTGGTTCCATAACTTAATTCATTCACACTTAGGAACTCATCAGCCTTTTGATCTCTATCTTTTGACCATATTTTTCCAACAAATCATCATAAAGTTTTTTCCGTTCTAACTTGAGATTTTTATCTTCATCGTACATTTTTGTAAAGAAACACGCGAGAATCCTTTCATCATCATTATCAAAAAACCTGACACTGAAGCTGGTACGTTCTGGTTTTTCCTCCATGACGAACTCTGCGTGTTTTATCATGTAAGGGTTAACGTGCATGTGGCACGGACCGTCGTTATCTCCTATTGTTATCCATTGATCTTTTTGTCTTATACTCAGGGAATTACTTCTCATCTCGCTGGTAGCTCCATTTGATTTTACCACCAACAAAACGTCATCGACACTAATTATGTCTGACAAAAGTTCTTTCAGCATTATGTGTTCTAAAGAGATGCTTGCTTTTAATTTGGCTAGTATTTCCATTCGTCAGAAAATCCATTCCATAATGGACGGAAAGGTGCTATGTCCTTCTCTATCTCACCTTGAATCCTATTTGAGATTGCAAAATAGAAATTTTCCAAGGCATCAACTCCACCATCATCAAAGATTTCCTTGCCAACTTCGGTAATTCGCGATTTTTTTTGTTCTACTTCCGGCGAATCTGGATTTTGCAGGCAGAAAGTATAGAGGTCAATCAGTTCCTCCTCCAGCATGAAATCCATGAATCCCACACGTAAAATAGCAATAAAAACTGTCTAAATCTCTAAATTGATCCTCGAATCTCTTTGATCACATGTCTGAAGGAACTGACAACGCTCTGCTTGAGCGCTTTGAACAAGAGGTATGGAGCAAGGTTCCACATCTGGAAGAAGGTAGCGAGACAAAGGTTGTCAACGCAACACCACTTGTTGACATGACTGCAGATTTTAAGGAATGTGCAAAAACCATCTTCAAGCTAGATCTTGACAATGCAGACCTGAAGGTTTTCGGCAAAATGGATTCTACCTTACTAACTGGCTCGATCAAAGTCAGACCCGCAGCCAACATCATTCACGACGCTATTGTTACAGGAAAGCTCAAGAGCGGTCAGACAGTAATAGAAGCCACATCAGGCAACTTTGGGATAGCACTTGGAATATTATCTAAACTTGGGCTAAATGTAATTGCACTTGTTTCAAGAAAATTACAGGAAGGAGTGTTTGAGGAGTTAAGAAACGGAAATACACGCACAATAGATCTTGACATGGATATTTGTCCTGCACCAGGAATGGAAGGCAAGCAAGATCTTATGGTTGCAAAAGCAACTGCTGCCAATGTTCGTTCACAGTTATCTAATCTTGGGTTTGACACTGACATTTTTGATAAAGAAATTTCTGAGATAGAATCACTTTTAGCTAAACAAGACATCATAAACTTGGCAAAGTTTCTTGCCAAGAGTTACAGTTTCTTCTGTCCAGCACAATATGATAACCAACTGAACATTGAGGCGCATAGAACTGTTACAGCAGCTGAGATTGACCAGCAACTGCATGAAAATGGAGATTCATTAGAAAATTTCAATATCTTCTGTACATTTGGTACAGGTGGAACATCTGGCGGTTTGAGCAAATACATCTCTGAAAAATATGGAAAAAAGTCAGTTTACGTAATATTTCCACCTACTAATCAAGACGTTGCGGGAATTAGGACAAAAGCAAATGCAGACGGCTTGACGTTATATGATCCTGAGATATACGCTGAACAGCAAGAAATGGATTGGGAGAAAGCAAAACTACTCCTAAAGTTCTTTGTAGAAAAAGGCCATGACATGGGCGAAAGCAGCGCACTCGAACTTTATGCAATCTTACAGAAGGCAAGCTCTGAAGGAGGCGGAAAGTTTGTAGCAATGATTTGTGACGGAATTGAAAAGTACAAAAAGAACCTTGCATCAATTGGACAGGAAGGTCCTATGCAGGTCTCCCTGCAGGAAGCAAACGCAGGCAAATATGACAAAGTAATTTGGATTCATGCCCAGTATACTCCACAGGAACCTGGAATAGAGCTAATTGCAAAATCTTTAGGCATCGACAAAAGCAAGATTTGCGTGCCGGATGCAAGAACTGCGCAGGAACTGCTGACAACACGGCAAATTCCAGAATCGCTAAGCAAGGACCTGGAAGGCGACACCAAGCCATTACTGGTTTGTATGGCAGGAAAGACTTCACTGATGGCTGCCAAAGTGCTCGCAACCAAGGGCGTTATCACCGACAGTTTGATTGGTGGAATTACAGAACTGCCGGAAGGAAAAACCAAGCAACTTTCTGAATTGATCAGACAGGCATGACAGTATCTAATCAGGAAAAAATCGAAGATTATAGGAAAAGAAGAACAGACATTTTACGGATACTCGACGAAATTGTTGAAATCATCAAGTTTCAGGATAGACCCGAGGACACAATAATTGAACAGAAATTAGAAGAAATCAAAAAAATATTAAATCGATAATTTTTGAGGTAAGATATGAAAAAAACGGATGAATGCAATGGTAAGTATTGGTTTACCTGCACCAGATGTTTACGGCTTCTTGTAAAAGACTTACGTGATATTGTTAGACCATCTAAAAATGATTAAAAAAAATTAATAATTCTATAGTATATCTAGAATAGTGAAATTTATTAGCTGAAATAAAAATCAGAATTTGTTTGAAGCCAATTATGATAGACGATGATGAGGAACGACCAGAATGGGATTGGCTAAAGAAAAAAAACTAAACTCTATTAATCCTACAATAATCAGCAATTTGGACAACTAGAACCTTTATTCTTCTTGGGTTTACCATGAGCTTTTAGCATATGTTTCATCATTCTATCTGTGGCTGAAAATTCCATTCCGCATAATTTACAGATTGTGCCAGAAATCACAATATCCTTTTTCCTTCTAAAAAGATTCATAGCGAGCTGTGAGTTCCATCACACTTTCCGGTTTCATCCTTGCTATGTTTACATCCGCAAAACGCAATGAATCCGTCTTCTGCAGCTGTGAAAATTCTTGGTCCAAGGCCAGAGCCCGCATGAGAACCGTCACACAGTGGCTGGTTTTGGGATTTTCCGCACATGCAAACATGATATTCTTTTCCCGCTTCAACTTGCATTGGGTATGGTCTTTTTTGTGGTATTTCTGGTTCGGTCATAATTTTTCTCTATTCATCTTATTTGTAAATATACTGATCAAGTCTTTGCCTGTTTTCGTGAACACTCTATGCAGAATTCTCCGGTTTCAAAAACGTAAAGCAGTTTGTTACAATCCTTGCATCTTCTTTCCGTTCTTGTTTTGTCGTATCCGTATGGCATTCTAGAAATGATAAATGCTGAACACGTGTTATAATGTTATGAAACCTGACAGCGGTAGAAAGTCATTTTTTTCTGCTGGCAAACCAAAGAATTTACCTGCGTTTTATTTTCTTGTCGTGGCAGGCATCATTTTGATGGTTTTACTGTTCAAGTGGTTTGATTAGTTTTTAATATTAATTTATGGATTTTTGAGCTCTATTTTTGGTTTTTTAATATCTATTTTGGACTTTTAGAGCCTCATTTCATCAGCCAGCTCCAATATCTGCGCATCAACGGATAATCGTCAAAGAATCTGATTCTAGCCTTGGATTTTCTTTTCTTCAACTGCTCCTCGATGTACTTGAGGATTCTGTCGCGTCCCTTTTTTTTGCTGATCAGATCACTTTCAATTATTTTCCTAGCAAACTCCTGTTCCATGTAAATCTCAAAAAACCACCAGCCTGCAGCCATCTTGGCATCAGGGCTAAACTTGTAGCCATTCTTTATGTGTGTCCTGATCTCAAGCTCGTTTAGTATCTCCTTGAAATTTTTGATGTCTGCATCAAAGTCTGTCGTCATGGCAGAAAACAGAGGCTGCTTGGTCATTTCTCACCTGTACGATAATTTAGTCAAAAATTAGACATTGCTCGCAATCACAGCTTGGTTGCTTCTTTGTTTTTGCCAGGCAATTTCTGTGTTGACCAGCTTGGCATTGAACACAGATTTTTTCTATATTGTCAACTGACGTATATTTTTTGGATTGGTCAAATCCAAATCCGCCATCTTGTGGTCCTACCATGATATCATTATCACTTGGTTTTAGTTAAGATTTTTTTCAATGTTTTTACGGATAATTTTTACAATCTTAGCCTTGGTTTTACGACCAGTCTTTACCACATTTTTCGAGTCTACCAGAAAGACCTCGTTATAGTCAGAATTATTGTATCTGGAACCAATATCGTTGGCTATCATCATGTCAGCATCAGATTCCTTCAGTTTCTTCCTTGCTCTGGAAACAAGCTCTTTTTTCGATACATTGGCTTCAGCCTTGAAACCGATGAGAA
>JACNGK010000071.1:0-3648 GCA_014384145.1 Nitrososphaerota archaeon | reverse complement strand
CACCGATTTGTTGTGCAGTATATGGTCCAAGATATTCTATCTTTTTTGCATCTGCGACGCTGGTATTAACAGACATTGCAATGCCGACAATTACTGCAATTGCAATAATGGTAAAAATTCTGATGTAGACATCTCTTTTTAACATATGCGTTAGTACTCTAGATCTAATCCTATCAAATATTGAAAACGCGATTAGTGCAAAACCAACAACAAATGTTCCTCCTATGGCATATTTTGTGTTGTAATCAATGTTTTCACCAAAGAACATGTTAAAGGCAGACCAGATTATACCAATTCCTACAATTGCTTCCAATGATGAAGTATAATTAAGCCACTTTGGTTTTCCTTGAGCCGCATCATGAATATAGGCTGTAGCAACCTTGAGAATATGATGTATCCCAACAAACAACAAGAGCCGTAATCCAATAACACCCAGTATGGACGGAACCAAAATTAATAGTGCTGGAATCATTGGAATCACTTTTTCAGTTGCATAGGAATAATCGGTTGGTGGTGTTACAAAAGGAAGTGAAAATATTGCAGGTATGTTCTCTACACCCAAACTATTTCCGTCTATTACATACATAGCGGCAAAACCAAACATAATGTTTGCAAAGAATGCCCCAAAGAGTACAACCTTGGTAAACTGCCAAATTACAAAATGTGGAACGGATAACTTGTAATCGTGGAAACTTGTAATAGTTTCTGATGCATCCGAAGTTGGGTTACGATTAATGAAACCAATTGCGGTAGACAAAGAGTACCATAAAATCGAATGGCGTTTTACTATGTTTACACGTATTAGTGCTATCACTGATAGAATTATGGAAGAAACTAACGCGAAGTAAAGTGGTGTTATAAAAAGATCAGCAAATTCTTCCACATTCATAAATAATAGCACAGCTTGGCCGCCCACAAGAGCAAAGGCAATAATTGCGATTAGAGCTACTATTCCTATTCTGAGATACTTCCCAGCATCAGGTGGTGGTTGACTACCCCCTTCATTTTTAGCGCTATACAAGTTGAATAACGTCGATTTTTAGTAAATTAATACCTTATTGGCATATGTGCAAGATTTACGTATCAGAGATTGATGCTATACCTTTGCATACCATATAGGCTGCAGCATATTTTGGAACGGAGGTTTTTTCATTCATATATGGACCAAATTTTGTATTTTTTAAACTAAATTTAATTGGAAAATTTGCTAAAATTTCTACTGGTTTATCCTCAATCAAACATGCTTCTATGTATGGATTGAATTTTTCAATGTCTTGGCAGACTAGTTTCACAAGACTACTTTTACTATTTAGCGAGCCCTCAAGTCGAAAAATTCTATGAATGTCTGATGTCACATTGGAATCTATCTTGACTCCAATCGAATTTTTCATTTCTTCAAGTTTTTGCTGATAAGCGACTTGCCCATCAGAGATGATCTTTGTAATGGTCTTTGATCTTTTAGACTTAGAACCAAAGAGCTCCTTTGCCACACGACCAGACCAACCAGAATCGCCAAGATCTGGAAATGAAGTTTTTGAAGGATTGTTTTTTGGGAACCCAAACCTTTCAGGCATGGCACTCTGAAATTTGATATAATCAATCAAATCACGTCTTTCGTTAGAACCCAATTGGTTATAGGACGAATTTGTAACATAAACATGAAATCCTTCATTACCTGAAAAGGATATTCTGATATTCTTATCATCTATTTGTAAATCAGTAGTTAGAATTTTCACCAAGTTCAAAACTTCCTTCTTTACACCAGAAATACAATTTTGGCAAGGCAATGATACAAGATCCAGTTTGTTTGATTTGCATTTTGGACAAGCGTCCTGCACTAAAGATATCTCAGCGCAAGAAATACATTTCATGCATGTGTGATCTTTCCTGCAAGATAGCTTTAGATCCTTTGCATCTATATCAAAAATAAGATCCGCCTCTTTCCAGTCTTTTTCTGCCATTGGTAAATTTGGAAAAGAGTAGTATCCGTTTGAACAAAAAACATCGGAAGGTGCATTTGTCATTAACATCAAATGCAAATCTTTATCGGTTTTTAATGACATATGTCTTATCATTCCAGAATTAAATTTTTTGTAGCCATATTCCCTTTCTTTTGATCTGTCTGGAACATGAATTAAATCAAAATGATCAAAGTAGTATTGTTTGAAAGTTTCTTCTAAAAATTTTAAATCATTTTCAAGCATTTACAATCTTTTCCGACCAAACTGCATTGGGTTTATAATATTATCACAATCAGGTGTAATATAGCAGAGATTATTACTTTTGATCTTTTCGCATGATGGACAAACATATTTTGTTTTGCTGCCGCCTGTTTCACCAGAAAGCTGTTTGATTTGGTAACGCGTAACTTTTTCATTCCAATCAGGAGCATTTTTGAATAATGGTGCAATTTCATCTATTGTCTGTCCTCTTCCAAGAAGAAATGTAGCCAACATAAATCGGCCAGAGTGAGATAAGTTTTCTCCTTTGTTGAGTACTTCTATTGCATGTTCAATGCATGGTGGATACGCTCCTGTTACAACTGTGTTAACTACAAATTTTTTTGCCAAAGCAGATAATCTTTTAACTTTATCCTCAAATCCGTCAGACATAGATGGTGTGTTGGCAGACTTGATCTTGGAGCCTATATAGCCACTAAGTTTCCACCGAATCAATCTTACAGATTCACGTGGGCTCAAAAAAACCATGCCATTCTCAACATGTCTGTTAACTAACTTCCATTCACGCTCATGAAAATTTACAGCATGCTTCAAGTAATCAGGAATTGGAATAACAAAATAGTCTCCGGTCTTTTTGATAGTTACAGAAAAAATATCTCGGAAAATTTTGATTGCAAATTCCTCGCTTGTTTTATTTGAATTGCTAACTAGATCTCTTTGTAGAAATTTTTCAGCCCGACGAGCCTCAGCAAGAGAAAATTTATTGATCAGTGTGTTAAGCCCACTTAGTTTTAGTAGTACAATTGCTATCAAAAATGAAAATACGTTTAGTGGAAGAGTAGTCTCTTTTTCACTCGGATCATCTAGTTCAGGATAGTAAGTTTTGTCCTCTGCTGCAGATTCAATCCGTTCATATGCTTTATCCACAATAATCCTGAGATCTGGATCAGTAGCGAATTGTTCTAATGTAAACCCCTTATCTTTCAGATACTGCCCAGCCTCTGCTAAGAAAGGATATTTTGCAATCTCATCTTGTCCTAAACTTATCATATATTGACTACCCAAACCTTTCTAAAAAATTTGATTTAAAAGCTTTCAAAACAAAAAAACAATACTGTTTAAATTATGTTATGAGGGTTTTCAGGCGTGCAGATTGGACTTCATGTTTCGATTTCGGGTTCTGTTGCTAATGCAGTTACTAATGCTATAGAACGTGAATGCTCTGCATTTCAAATCTTTACGGGAAATCCTAGAGGATGGTACTCTAAAGATCTTCCAAATGAAGATGTTTCAAGTTATAAGAAAAATCTTAGTGAGTGTGATATTGATCGGTTTGCAACGGTAGCACATATGCCATATCTCCCAAACCTTTCTACTCCAGATATTTCTGGCTATGAAAAATCTATCAAAGCTATGATAAGAGAGGTTGAACGATGTGCCAAAATAGGAATACCATATCTTGTAACAC
>JACNGK010000020.1:0-3660 GCA_014384145.1 Nitrososphaerota archaeon | reverse complement strand
TGCATCAACCTTGCCGGTCAGTATTCCAGAGGCATCTGGAACACGAACCAATATGCCAACATCTTTTTCTGCGCCCCTTTCAATAAGCTCGTTGCCCGGTGTCTGCTCTAAAATATTGTAAACAGTCTGTACTGCACTGACATTTTTCCTTTCCATAGCCTCAATGCCTTCCTCAGTCCAGCCTATTGCAGGACCTAATGCTACTTGGTATGTTTTGATCTTTCCGTCTCCAATCAAGCCATCAAGTGTTTGGAAGATTGTGTCATCATGAATGTGTCTCAGTTTTGGGTTGTGCAAGCCATAAACATCAATATAGTCAGTCTGTAATCTGGCAAGACTGTTCTTTAGTGCATTGTTTGTAAACTCTGCATCAAACCTTTGTGGCAGTTCCTTGTGGCCAATCTGATCAACGTTTTCAAAATCATAACCGTACTTTGTTGAAATGACAACTTCATTACGCATTCCGGAAAAAACTTCACCTATCAGTTTCTCACTTTTTCCCTTTCCATACATGTCGGCAGTTTCAAAAAAGTTGATTCCAACGTCATATGCCTTCTTGAGCATTCTTTTTGCCTCGTCTTCCTCAATCTCTTTTCCCCACCAGTTTAGCGCTATTGTCCATGCGCCAAATCCTATTTCAGAAACCTTGATTCCACTTTTTCCAAGTTTCTTGTACTTCAATTCACAATCTCCTTGAACTCTTTCATCCTTGATTCTATCTCATCGTCGCTCAAAACTGATTTTGCATCACGATCCTTTTCATTTAATTCTATCCAAGATTTGCATCCGTGATATTCTGACTTTATTGGAATTTCAAACTCTGGAACCTTGTATGTTCTCAAGAATAATGCCTTCATTGATTTTTCGGGAAGCCACTCAATTCTTTCCTTGACGTAAGAGTCACTGAGAATGTGAAATGGTGACAGTGCGTTTATCTTATCTTCAGAGTCTATGTCTTTTTGGTATAACACATGTGCAAAAGAGGTAATGTTGTTAATTCCGTTTTTTGGTTTGCTTGCTAGAGCATCTTCCAAGTGTTTGTGGAATTGTGGCTTGAGGTGTTTTGTTTCTTGGTGTTCAAATGTTGGAAATAAAAAAAACTTTTCACTTTCAACTACAAAGCCGGATGAATCCTCTAGGATTCCTCCCTTTCTCAAAAGTACAATCTGATCTCCGTTTTCAAGGGCATTGACAACAGTTGCCCATTCCTTTAACGCGTTCATCATCCCAAGCTTGTGATTAGAGGAATAATGTCCTTTTTCACGCAGGTAATCATTGGTGTATCTACCGCAACATAGGCGGAAACTTTGGTTTGTCTCAGCTCCATGATTAGGTTTTGAAAATCTACCAAGTTATCACATTCAAACGCTAGCATGAAATCCTGATCACCTATTCCGAACGAATATGTTGTGTTTAGCGTAACTTGAGGGTGTTTCTCACTTACATTGATGTGTTGATCCATCAGTTTCTGTCTTTGTGCTTGTGGCAAGAGATACCACTCCCTTGTCTTGGTAAATGGATATACTATGACAAATTTTTGTGGTTCGTTACCTAACACAAATGACGAAAGCGTTCCCTTTCTGGCATAAGTGGAAGGTCTTGTGCAGGAAAGATAAACGCGTGACGGTATGATGTATTTTCCAAACACTGTCAGGTAAAGTTTTGAAATTACATTTTGAATTTCTTCCACTGTCTCTGCTGCAAACCAAAACAAAAATTCCGCGTCGTCACGCAAGCCGAGAGTTGAGTAGGATCTAAATTTTATTCCAGAATTGATAATCACATTTTCAACTTCTTTGGCAGACTCTTCTTTGGCTAGATCTGCCATCCATCTCCATTTTGGATCAATCTTAAAGAATGAAAAATTAAAAAAATATTGTTCGTTATCTGTTGCTTCCAATGTTTAGTCAGATTTCTTTCCTACTACCCAATCATAACCTTTTTCCTCAAGTTCACCTGCAAGAGACGAGTCACCGCTCTTCAAGATTTTTCCTTGAGCAAAAACATGAACATAATCCAGCTTGTCTAAGTAATTAAGAATTCTTGCATAGTGTGTAATCATAATTGTAGTTGTGTTTTTGTCAAACGTGTTGCTGATTGCCTTTGCAACTGCTTGAACTGAATCTATATCCAAACCTGAATCCGGTTCATCCAATATTGAAATTCTTGGCTTTAATACAGTCATTTGCAATACCTCTGATCTCTTTTTTTCACCGCCAGAAAACCCTTCATTCAAGTATCTTGACAGGAATTCATCTTTCATTCCAACAGCGTTAACATTTTCCTTAAGATATTTTTGAAACTCTCTTACGGTTATGAAGACTTCACGCTCTTCGTCTTTGAGCGCCTTGCTTAGTGCATTGTATGAAGTTCTTAGAAAATGAGAAAAACCTACACCAGAAACTTCAGTTGGATATTGAAAGCCCAAGAACAGTCCTTTTTTTGCCCTTTGGTCAGTTTTTAACTTCAAAATACTTTCTCCGTCCAACAAAATGTCGCCGCTTGTTACCTGGTATTTTGGATGACCAAGTAATGTGTACGCTAGTGTACTTTTTCCCGAGCCATTAGGACCCATTATGGCGTGTACCTCTCCAGGTCCTGTTTTCAGGTTAACTCCCTTTAGAATTTCCTTACCTTCCCTTGTAACATGAAGGTCTTTGATTTCCAGAGTTGCCATGGTGCTTAAAATTCAGTTCTCTATATAACCGAGGCGAATTTTAGCTATTCCTAACCTGTTTATTTGATTCTGTTTAAAATAAAAAAAAAAGAAAAAAGGATTATTTTTTAGCTAATGATGGTCTAAGTGCTATCTTCAATTTGAAACTGGTAAGAATTTCCTTACACCTGTTTCTAATTGTAACTTCTGTTACACCAGAGACGCTCGATATGTCTCTTTGAAGAACACTTTGTCCAAGAAGAATTGATGCGACGTACAAGTAAGCTGCAGCAATTCCATTTGGTGCCTTTCCATCAGCTAGATTACGGTCTTTTGTTTTCTCTGCAATTTCAAGAGATAGTCTTTCTACTCTCGTATCTATATTTGTCATGTTTGCAATCTTTGAAATGTACTTATCCATGGTTACAACTGGCGCTGTGTTAGTTCCAAGTTCCATTACTAACATTCTGTAATATCTTGAAGCCAGTTTTGTTTTTGATTTTACATCTCTTGGTATGACAACTTCTCGTAGAATCTCTTCAAGGGAGCGAATTACATCACATTGCTTGCATGACATGTAAACTACTGCTGCAGAAATACTAATCACTGATTTTCCTTTGACTTGGATGTTTTTTCCATCAAGACTTCGGTAAATGATTGAAGCTGTTTCTATGACATTTTTAGGAAGCGAGGAATTCTGACAAATTTCTGAAATCTTTCCTAAAACGCTTGACAGTCTTCTGTCCCGTGACGAGGCAACTCTTACTCTTGGTTGCCATTTTCCTATCCTATGCATTTGGCTCGCCATTTCTGCACTAATTTTTTTTCCACTGAAATCTTTTGTTCCAACGGAAATTTCTGTAGTTATTCCCAAATCATGCTGAGAATACGATGTTTGACCAGTAGCCCTAGCAAGTTTCATCTTGTCTTCTAAACTATTGCTTTTTGCCTCTGGGCCATGATCTTCCATATGTTCTGCCATTACTATTCCGCAACCAGAACAA
>JACNGK010000066.1:0-19166 GCA_014384145.1 Nitrososphaerota archaeon | reverse complement strand
ACAAATGTCCATACCGTCTTTTTTTGCATTCATATAGTTAAATCTAGCCGCTGCTTCCCTCGCCACCCCACTGTGATTTTGTTTCAATCATCTTTTCAGTAACGTTTGCTTCACCCACCTTGGAACGGAAAACTGTTCCGCCGTTTTGTTTTATGTACTTCTCAACAGATATGCTGGTATCCTGGCTAAGCACAAAATTTTTGCAACCTAGTTCAAGCGCCTTGACTACTCCCATTCCTAGCGTAACATCAGGGTCCTTTTTTTCTCCATTAATCACAATAACAAGTCGGTCGCCATCCAGGTCAAAGGCAAAACCGATGTCCCTGTTTTTGGTATTTGTTACAAGATCTTCCAGCGTATCCACTGTTGGGTCAGGTCCCCTAGAGCTTTTTTCTAATTCACTGTTAATTGTAACGACATCACATCCAACTTTCTCTAGTAGTTGCGATGGAAATCCCTTTGCGGCACCGCCTCCAATATCGACTACAACCTTAGGAATGTCAGATATTTTTCCTATGATTTTAGACGCCTCGTTAACATAGGTGGATTCAATTTCATGCTCTTCTCCAATTTTTGACTTGGGCGGGTTCTGTTCGCTCATTACCGTATCAAGTTGTTTTTCGTTGACTCCCTTTCCATCTATGATCATCTTTAGCCCATTCCATTCTATAGGATTATGTGAAGAAGTAACAATGATTCCTGCACCATATTTACGCGATTCCCGAAACGCTACAGGGGTTGGTACTATTCCTAAATCATAAACATCTATGCCTGATTGCATTAATCCAGCTTTAACAGTTTCTGTTATCATACGTCCAGATGGTCTGGTATCTGTTGCGATAACACATTTTTTTGAATTTATTAGTACAGAAAAGTTCTTTGAAAATTTCAAGATATCACGTAACATCAAGTCTTTCCCAAAAATGCCTCTGATTCCTGATACTGATATTTTCATTGCTTCAAACTTAGATACGCTTTTTATTAAACTCTGAGAGGCTATGGTTAGTGCCTCGATAGCTCAGCCTGGTAGAGCGAACGCCTCGTAAGCGTTAGGTCGCGAGATCGAATCTCGCTCGAGGCTTTCATAAAAATTAACAATGTTTTTCAATTACATTTTTTTAAAATAATTTTAAGAGTTTTCAGTTTTATCAGTTAGGGTTTCTATGTCTATTTCAAGTTCTTCTCCCAATCCATTCCACCATTCAGTTTGTTCTGTCATACTCCCCTTCAATTATCCTAAAATGCTCCTTAATAGATCTGCCGATGTGTAGTTTTGTTTGTTGTTTTGTGATGTAGTATCTACGTATTTTTTTTTCTTCTCCTCATGTAGTTTCTATATACTATGATTGCCAGCGCTCCTCCAGCACATGACCAAAATACTGGCCATCGTAACTCTGATTCTGTCATTCCAATAAACGAGTAAATTGTTCCACCAATCAAGGCCAATCCAATCATTTCCAGAATTTTTGACAATGTAATATGATAAACATCAAAAAGATATATGGCTTTGTAACAACACACTCTCATGGATAAGACCCTGATGGTTGTTTTTGGTTTTCTGTTGGTTGGAATACCAATAGCATTTGTGCAACCAGACACGGGAGAACTTAGGGATCCACCATTGTATCTATTATTTTATACGTCTATTGGTGGTATAATTGTAGTTATTATGTACAATGGCTACAAAGGAAAGAAAGCCAGACAACAAGCTAATAGAGAGAGAAGAAGAAAAACTAAGAAATAATTTTTACATTTCTAAACCAAAAGATTCTGCTACATCAGAAAATTTTTGGTACTGTTCAAGATACTGTCTGCCTTTTGGAGTAATCACGAATACATTCTTTCCATCGTATTCAATTTTGTTGACAAGTCCTGCTCCAGTTAAATTACTAACAAATTTTTCTAATCTTGAATGTGAAAGATTAGCCTTTGAAAGTAACGAGGTAGTTTTGATTCCTTGTTGTCCGCATTGATCTGTAGCGACTAAAAGATCGGCTACAATTTGCATGCTGGTTCGGTAAACTACCATTGAAATAATTGAAAATTACTCGGATATAAGAGTATAACTTCTAAAGTAATCAAGTACATATAATATTAATTTGATTTCGTAATATGTCTTCAGATTCACCAATTCCATGGTTTGATAGTTTTCTTGGCGTTGCTTATCGTTATTATGAAATACGCATGAACGTGGTACCACTATTTTCTGATCTCAAAGTAGCGCGGAAATTTTGGATGGATACGATGCATTGGTGGAACGATCATTCTATTAAAATTAGATTCGTAGAAACAGGCGATAATTACTGGTTCATAATGGGAGCGGAATCTCGTAATCCCAAAAACAATAGAGCTATTTTCAAAGTTCTTCCAAAGTCTCCTCATTTTGATCGCTTTAAAAAAGGACATGAAGGCACTGCATATCTGCGACTAGGCACTTATGTTATAAAATTCAAAAAAGATGTCAAAGATGATGCAAAATGTAACTGTGGTCATATCAAGGAGGACCATGAAGAGGGGAAAGATGATGACAGTTGTCTTTTTGAGGACTGCGATTGTAAAAAATTTGAAACCTTTCAAGTAAACTTGCTAAAAAAGAAAAAAACTGTTTCTGACATTAAATTTCTTACAGAAGCTGAAGTAAAGGACGACGTACTGGCGTGGAACTGTTTTTCTGTTAATAAATACACTGAGAAGAAATAGTAGCAGACAGTGAATTTTTTCTACTCTGAAAGGTTTACCCTTTCATGATCGCCAGGATAAAACTCTGAAAGTTTTTTTGAATAGCATTTACCGCACAAACGTCCATCTATACTCCATTCTTCCATAGGCAAGTATGGATGATCAATTTCACCATCACATAACGCACATTTTTCAGTGTTCATACACATCATCACTTTTGATTTGCTATAAAAACCATATTTTGTTATATAGAAGTTTTTTTTATAAATTACCGGTAGAATGTCTGGCTATTGTAAACCTCCTGCAAGAAGTTTCTTGGCTGGACATCTGCCATTCTTGAGGATTGTTTGATTATATACCAGAAATTGTTTTTTTGATATAATCTATTTCTTCTTGTTCATGTCTAATTTTTGAATCTATTACTTCTAACATGGATTTGCCGTAAACCTGATTTGAGAAAAAGTTGTGAGCAGTATTAGCTTCCTCTATCTTATCTTCAACCTTAGAATCTTCAAGGAATTTTGTTACAACCTTGTCGGTAGTTTTTAGAATTTTTGTGAACAATCCAATATTTTGAATCATCTTTTCCAATTCCAAAACATCCTTCTTAAAATCATCATTTTTTCCTAAAATGTTTTTGTGAATTATTCTTGCAGTGATTGCGACAAAAAGATTCTGTGCATACTTCTTGTATCTATTTTGAGTATTACTTCTGTCGTATCCTAATGCATTTTTGGCATATTCACGAATTAAGTGTGGAAATAGGAAGTATCGATAATCACATTCTAGTTCATCATCAAAGACAGTTTCATATTTTGCACCCTTTGGGAGATATTTTCCTATGCCGCCATACACATCATTTGGTTTCTGTTCAAAATATGAGACCATTGAGGCAATCGCAGTATCATCTTTGATTCTACATTTTTCTTTTTTATCTGATAGGTATTTGTTGTAAATCTCATTACCATAGAATTTAGCTTTTTCCGAAGATGAAAGGTTCAGCCAAGAACCCTGTTGATGTTCATAGAAATAGCCTATCCTTTCTAACATGGAATGTATTGCTATATGGTAATCCTCTAGTGAAACATAGTCTTTACCTTTAATGGCATTCTGGGAGTTCCTGTATTTTGTGATATTTCTTTGGTGTTCCCCATCTTTGGTTTTAATAATGGTAACCAAAACTTCTGCATCTAGGTTGTTTGTTTTCTTTTTTCTGTCAAGAATGCTCTTAGATGTTTGTGCGCCATTGACAATTTGTGCTCCTCCCAGGCTAAGCTGATTATTTTTCATCGAGTAATTATCTACAGTTATGGTAATCCCATTATTCCATTCAAAGAATTTGTGGGCATCTTCTTCTAGAGTTTTTGTAATTCCTTTGTTAATTGATCCTTTTCCGCCAAGATGTTTTCTAATATTTGACTCGAAGACATAATGTTCATTCCTTTCTACAAAATCTGCATAATCAAATGCAGAAACAATACAGCATAATGCATTATCATGCTCGAGGCATTTTAAAATCCTTAAACTAGACTTTTCGCCTTTGGCTGGTTTCTTAATGCGTTCCCACAATATTTGATATACCTGTTCTTTTCCCACAACTTTCACTTCATCACTTTCATACTCGTCTACATCATTATCAGTCACGTAAACTAACTCTGTCTTCATGTTTTTTTCATGAAGATGTTTCCAAAGATATTGTAACTCATCTCGTCTGATCTTTGACTGTTCTAATTTTTTGAACCGATCAACGTCCTTGATGAATTTGTCAATTGCTCCTACAGAATGAGCCTCACCATACTTTGATTGAAATAACCTAATTCTTTTTTCTGAAGTATCCACCAAATACGCGTCAATTCCACAATCATATGCACCATCTATTATTGCATTTTCTGCAACATCTTCCAGTACTTCTTCAACGTATAGTAAATGCCATAAAAGATAGAGATGGCCTTTCTCTACTTCGTTTTTTGCGTCCTTCATGAATTCAGTAATGCTTGCATCTACTGCATGCGTTGCAAATCCTTCAAGAGGTGCACTTGATAGTTGAGTTAGGAGAGCACGTCCCTCTTCGCTATAATCTAAGAGAGTCGCTTCTTTAGATGTCAATTTTGATTTTGATCTTTTGTTCCCCTTAAGAAAGAGTGGGTGATTATGAAATAACCAGGATCAAAGAGGTGAGGGAGAGATTTGAACTCCCGACACTAGGCTGTGCAGGCCCATGCACTACCGGACTGTACTACCTCACCGTATCAATAAAAACACAAAATCGCCAATTAACTCTTTAGATTAAAACTTGCTAAACTGCTTAGAAGCTAGTTTAACGTCCTCAGCCTTGACAGTTTTCCTGCCAGCATGATTTGCATCATCAACAGCATTTTTTGCAATAACTTCCGCTATTTCCTCTATAACCCTTCTAAGCTCGGCGGCAGACTCGTCACTTACCCGTTGAGCTCCAGATTTTTTTAAAATACGATACATCGCTGAAAGTCCTAATTCTGATGACTTCATAGTTTTTTTTTATCAAATGTACGATAAAAGATCATTAGTAAAAAAATTCCAATACAAGTATGATTAAAACAGACTATTTTAGGCAGCCAAGGTTATGTGTTCTATGACTTGGCTTTACGATGCTCACATTCACCTTTCTGATGCTGAGTATGAACATGACATCCCACTAATTCTTAACTGCATGAAAAGACTTTGTATCAAGGCATGTTGTGTTTCTATGGATTACACTTCATCAAAAAAAACTCTTGAACTTGGAAAACAAAGTGACTTTATTTTACCATTCATAGGTGTACATCCAGAAAAAGCGCAGGATAGCGTTGAATCTACGTTCAAACTGATAAATGAAAACAATGAGAAGATTTCAGGAATTGGCGAGATTGGATTAGACAGTACATATACAAACTCTGATGAAGAATTCAGAAAACAGGAAGGAGTTTTTAAAACTCAGCTTTCATACGCAGAAAAATTTGGAAAGCCTGTTTCAATTCATTCTAGAAAAACACTTGATCAGATATTAGAAATCTTGCCTTCATACAAAGTTCCTAGCGTTTTATTGCATTGGTTTGATGGAAGCAAAAAACAACTACAGCAGGCAATGGACTTGGACTGTTATGTTTCCTTTGGCCCAGTAATGGTTTATTCAAAAGACAAACAGGTGTTACTGTCAAAAGCGAATAAAGATAAAATTCTAGTAGAAACTGATGGACCTGTTAGATTCTCTCGATGTTTTGAAAACAAAACTGCCCAAATTGACTTTATTCCAAGTATAGTTTTTTGCGCATCCAAGGTTTTACATGTGAATTATGATGAATTATGTGATGTAATAGAACAAAATTCTAAACGCTTTCTCATGCTATAGATATAAAAAACAGTCCAGATGCCTTGATTTAGTGAATAGGATAAAACGACTTTCAATGGAGGTTTTAAAAGATAACAAAGACATGTTTGGAGTTAATTTTGATGAAAATAAGGAAGCCCTCAACAAACTATCTACGATTACATCTAAAATATTAAAAAATGAACTGGCTGGATACATTACAAAATTTATCAAAAATGAACTTAGAAATGAAACAGAAAAAACAGAATCTGCTGAAAATGAGGAACAAATTTCAGAAGATACAGAACCTACAAAGGATGAATCAAAGAGTGAAGTTATAGTGGAAGAACCTACAAAGGATGAATCAAAGAGTGAAGTTATAGTGGAAGAATCTTCTGCTACAACAAAATTACAAGATTAATTTTGAACTAATCCCAGGTTAATGTATTGATTACTGTGAAATTACTTGGTGGCGCCAAAAAATCATTTTCCACCGATAAGATAGTTTTGGAAAAAAATGTCTCTACCATAAATGAATTGATTAACCATCTCATGCAAATCAAGCCCAAAGACACATTAGAATTTGATACAAAAAATCTGCTCATAGCTGTAAACGGGGTAGATTCCTCAGCACTGCAGGGCTATGATACAAAGCTGAGCGGCAACGATGAAATCAGTATCATTCCAATCATACATGGAGGTTCCTCCCGCAGAATCCAATTTTCAGTTGCGCAGTCAAATGTAGAGATATTTGACATACTCTTTGACAAGAGGTTTCATAGAGATTTTTTGGATGAGTTGAGAAACAAACACAAGTATCTAATAATTCAAGCAATAAATCCACAGTTTCTTCTCAGCGTACAACATGCCAAAAAAACACTTGCAATATCTCTTCATGCAAAAAAAACCAATACCATGCTTTCGAAAAAAATTGAAACAGACATTTTACTTAGATTTGCAGTCACTACACAGATATCAGCAGCCATTAAGGTTGTGGGAAGAAAAATGAATATGGATTATTTGGTAATTGCCATGGGCAAAAAAACTTCCTTGAACAGACTTTATTCAGAATTAAAGCCATTCCTTAACCCAAAACCACTTTCAAGAAATAACCATCCATTTCTAAAAAGACAATTCAACATATCAAAAAATCAGCTGTTAGTGGTACAATCTAAGGATTCACTGGAAGATATCATCGTTGAAAAAGCTACGGTACTAGTCTGACATCCGTTTTGCTTTATCTAGGCTGAACATCCCGTCATTCTTTAAAATTGATATTCCTGTCTCATTTCCAAGAATCTCTATTAGTATTATCCAGTCAGGTTGATTCAATGAAACTTTATTGGGAAATATCTTCGCAATCTCGGTAATTATTTCAGTGGACGATATGTCTGTGTTTCGCTTCTCAATTGTAATTCTGTAAGAATCATTTTTTTGAATAGTATCCTTTAATTTAATTACATTTTGTTTGATTTTATCTATCTCCGTTTCAGTTATAATTTGAATTGGAATTATTCTTAAGCAATATCGGATTAACCAAGGTTCTTCAATCATCTTGTTTTTGACGTAATCTATAATTTTTGATGGTTCAATTATGGTGTTAACCATCAAAATACCTCTCATACCAACATTCAAAATTTTTGGTTCTTGATCACCTAACTCATCAAGTATTTTGCTTATCTCATTTTTTGTTTCTGATTCAAGACTTCTGGCACAGGTAATAATTAGATTCAAGTTAATTCTTTTATCATTTCTTCTGAGACACTTCCTTTTCTAAGAATCTTTACGTCATTATTTTCAATTTCAACAATTGTTGATTCACCTTGACTTGAAATTATTCCTCCATCTATTAGTAAATCATAGCCACTTAGATTCTTATCACATTCCTTCGGATCATTAAATGGAGCAGTACCAGAAATATTGGCACTTGTACCCACCAATAATTTACATTTTTTAAGAAGTGCCAAAACGCATTGATTGTTAGGCACTCTAACAGCAATTTTTCCTTCAAGATCTAGTGATTTTTTAATTTCCTTATCCTTTATTTTTAATATCAATGTAATTGGACCAGGCCAAAACTTTTCTGCAATTTTTTCTTCTAACGAATTAAATTCTGCAATTTTTTCTAATTCTTTTTTTGAATATCCAAGCACAGGAAAAGGTTTTGTTTTTTTCCTTTTTTTGATTTCATATAGAGATAGCACTGCATCATGATTGTAAGGATTACATCCCAAACCATAAACAGTATCTGTAGGAAAAACTACAATTGCACCATTGTTAATTGCTTTAGCTGCTATTTGTATATCTGCATCATTGCATGAAATTTTCAAATTATTTACATTTTTTAATATTCAGTTCTAACTAAATAGTTAATCCAAAATCATCCGAGAATTCTCTAAAAGTTTTGTATGCTGCAAGAAATTCTCTTCCTGAAGGACTGGTTTTATAACGATGAGATCTTTTTGAAGTTACTTGTTCCAAGAGACCTTGCGAAACTAAATTATTCAAAATTCTAGAAAGTCGTCCATGTGAAATATTTGCCTTTCTAATAATATGTGTAATAGTAGTACCTTCGTATTCGTCGATTTCTTGTGTAGCTGTATCTAATATTTCTCCAACTATTTTGATTTGTGTTCTGTGTTCAGCCATACTTACATTCCTTCTATCGTTCTATATGTTATTGAAGTATGTTTTTCCATATACCATAAAGATAAAATATTTTGACTATCTAATGCATCCCTACGATCAGTTTAAACTCCTACAAATTTTCATCAAATGAAATTTTTCGTAATGGAATTTTCGAGACTGGAATACCGACTGATATCAATCCTCCAATTTTAATTATAATGGAAGATGCATACAAAACGGTTTCAGGAAATACAAATGAGTACCATCCAACAATTTCACCAAATCCCAAAAGACCAAGACCAACAGCAACAAAAAGAGTTGTTTTTTTTCTTCCTTGAACATATGATATCAGAGTTTCAATAGCACCATACACTAACAAAATAAATGAAACTGCTCTGAGTATGTTTTCAATATAATTGAACGATACTAAGAATAACGGTATGGCTCCTATAGATCTGAGATATCTTGACTTGGGAAAGAAAGTTCTGATAGTATGAGAAAATGCAATGAACCAATATCCAACTGTTTGGGAGGCAACACCTAATGTTGAAATCCCTCTATTAACATCTCCAGTTTTGAAAATGAAATCATCAAGAATAAATCCTGTTGCTAATATTCCAAAACCTATTCCAATTGCAAAAAAAGCTATTGATAATCTAAATAATGTAGGACTGGCAGTATTTTTGAATCCTATATATGAAATAATACCAATAACAATACCTACTAGGAGTCCTACCAGATTAAGAATTATTTCAAAAAAGAATTCCAATTACGCTGACTCGGTTACTGTTTTAAATAAGGTTTAAGAACAAGTTTTCTAACTTTTTGATTCATTACATTCTAACATTAATCCCATTCATCTAGGCTACCAGCTGTTTGACCCTCAGTACTACCAGCATAATCTCCAAGGATATCAGAATATGTTGAATCAGAATGTGCGATGTATCTAACATATTCCCCATAACTCATTTCCAAATTACATTTTGTACATGTAATTAAAGAAAAATCTGGAGTTAATTCTGCATTTTCTTTACACTTTGGGCATTTTATCTTCATATGCCATATTCATAGTATTATCTATTATTACTATTGATCTGAAAAAAATAAAAGGGGAGACAAATCAACAAAAATATGACTCGTACTTGTACCAAATGTAAAAATGAAATTCCTGACAATGAGGAATTAGAACCAGTTCCATCTTCTTATCCTTGCTGTACCAAATGTTGGGGCGAATGGAAGGAGAATCGCGTTATGGTAATAAATGAAATGAGGCTAGATATGTCATTGAAAGATCATCGAAAGCTACTAAAAAAACATGAAAAGGTATTCGTTGGCGTGTTAACTCCTGAGGGAGACGTCGTTGATTATACAAATGAAGATAATAGAAATCCGGAAGAATCACCTGCCTAAAAACCAATTATTTTTTTAGCGTTTTCCGGAAATAATAAAATCAATTTTCTTTTTGAATCTGCCTCTAAATTTTTAACCACTTTTTGAATTGAAATTGATATAATATCCTGATTTGCTTGCTCCAAGCTCAGAAATATCTCAAGAATACCGTCCAAGTTAAACGCAATAATCTTTTGAGGTGAATTAATTATATGCTTGATATAATTTGAAAACATAGTATACCTATTTTCTTCAGAAACTGTGCAAAGCACTTCAAGCCACGTCTTGAACAGTTTTGAAAAATTTGGAAACGGTATGGTTGGTCCAGCATCTAGGGCGTTATTGATAATTTCCGATTTTTCAGGCTCTGACATTGAGAAAAACTCTGTCATTCTTTTCTTAAGAATGGGCTTTCTAAGAAAATCTGGTAGGCTTGCAAGATTTATTATTATATTCCCTGCATAATTTGGCTCAGACAATACAATGACTGTTTCTAACACAGGTATTAACCATAACTTGTTGTTGAATTAAATATATGAAAACTACAGCATTTGTGTATGCCTTCAACTGTTGTGGTGGGTGGCTTTTTTGGCGACGAGGGGAAGGGAAAAATCATCTCATATCTGTCAAAAAAGGATAATCCATCAATTGTTGTTCGTGGAGGAGCCGGACCAAATGCGGGACATACAATCAAAGATGGTAGTACTACTTACAAAGTACGCATGTTGCCAAGTGGATTTTTAAATAAAAATGCCAAAGTCATGATTGGACCTGGAGTAGTTGTTAACCCTGATGTCTTTTTTAAAGAAATACAGGAGTATGGTGTTTCAGGTAGAGCATTTATGGATAAACATTGTGGGATAATTGAGCAAAGCCATCTTGACCAGGATTCTAAAGGTAGATTGAAGGAAAAGATTGGAAGCACTGGCTCAGGGACTGGTCCAGCAAATGCTGAGCGTGCAATGAGAACACTAAAGATGGCAAATGAGATTGAATCACTTTCTTCATACGTTATAGATGTACCAGATGAGATTAACGCTGCGTTGAAGAACCAAAAAAATGTTCTAGTAGAGGGTACTCAAGGCACTCATCTATCATTATGGCACGGAACCTATCCGTTTGTAACTTCTAAGGATGTAACTGCATCAGGTATATGCGCAGATGTTGGCTTGGGTCCAAAGAATGTGGATGAGGTTATGGTTGTGTTCAAGGCATACTTGACGCGTGTTGGTACTGGACCAATGGATAATGAGCTCAGTGCTGAAGAAACCGAGCAAAAGGGATGGGCTGAATTTGGCACAGTCACGGGAAGGCCTAGGCGTGCTGCAGAATTTGATTTTGATTTGGCACAAAGAGCAATTATGCTTAGCAGCGCAACACAATTGGCTATAACAAAATTAGATGTGAGGTTTCCAGAGTGTGCAGGCGTAAAGTCTTTCAGCGACTTGAGTGATGAGGCTAAATCTTTTATAAAAAATATTGAAGATAAACTCCAAGTACGAGTAACACTCATTGGAACTGGTCCACTCGTGGATGATATAATAGATATTAGATCTGACTAGTTTCGGTTATCCTTTAATTTAGTATATTGATTTTACTTTCTGTGGATAAGTTTCCAAGTTATATTCAAGTGCGCTCACCTTTGGAATTTACAAGGCTAGTATGTGCATTAGAAAGATCACCTAGAGTATCATTCCTTCATGAACATAAAGGTGCAAAAGTTCTTTCAGTTCAGATGGATTTACTCAAACAAAGTCCGGTCATATACTATACTCCAGTTGAAAATTTTAACCATTACTTATGCTATGGCTTCAAATCTGGTAAAGAAGAATCATTAATGGTGGATTCAACTATTGATACTTCAAAGATGTATTCTCCAATTGTAAAAATAAAATCATTACCACAATCTCTTAAACCATCATCTGATAATAATTCTGAAAAATATCAACCTATTGAATTAGATGACTTGGGAAGTCTGGCTAAACTTAGTTATGGTTTTGAAGAAGCGCCGTTTCCACTATTTGCATTCCCATTCAAGGGACAGTGGTTCCTTGGAGTTTTTCTTAATTTCAATGAAGATGGAGACTCATTTTTTTGCTATGTTGTGTTAAACGAAGAACCAATCAAGCCATTTTTGAAACACACTACAAGTAATGGTTCTGAGCCTATTTTGGTGGATAATACCAGCGAACACGGTTTCTCTTACATCAAAATAGTTAAACTACACGAAACACATCCATTGGTCAACTATGACCAAATTCAAAACTAGAATTTCAAAATCCTCTAAGAATAGTCGGATCATACTTGCTAATGATTATAGTTCGGCAAATACGAAAATTGTTTCACAGACGATCAAGAACATCAAAACCATGCACAAATTTCTATGTGGCATTAAATTGAATTTCCACGCATTGTTACCGTTAGGGAAAAAAGAGATTATGAAAATCAATAAAACCGCTCATCAGTATGAACTTCAAACAATTGCTGACATAAAACTGAATGACATAGGAAATACAAATCAAATAACGTCAAAAACATTATGGGATTTTGGATTTGATGCAATTATAGTTAACCCGATCATGGGTCCTAAAAGCCTCAAGAAAATTGTTGCGGAAGCACACAAACGAGATATGGGTGTAATTGCATTATGTCATATGAGCGCACCTGAAGCTAAAGCATCATATGAGATTAACGTAAGTCTTTCAAAAAATTCAAAGCCTAAACCGCTGTATCAATTGTTCTTAAAATGGGCCATATCAAGCGGGGCTGACGGAATAATTGTTGGTGCAACTTATCCGAAAATCATAAGCTATTGCAAGAAAATTTCTGGTAAAAAACTTGATATCTATTCCCCCGGAATTGGTACGCAAGGTGGAAGTGTAACGAAAGCGATTGCAAGTGGTAGTGATTTTCTGATTGTGGGAAGAACAATTCTTGGTTCCAAAAACCCTGTACGTACTGTAAAACAATTACAATCAGCTAGTGTTTGATAGAAATTCATTTGCTTTAGTTAACACATTTTTAGCATTTTCAAATGTGGTCTTTTTTAGAGCATCGTTATATTCTAACCAAAGATAATCATTATGTTCATGAGATAGTTTGATGTTTTTTTCGTTAGTTTTTGCCAAGAAGAAAATAACTTTTTTATGAATATCCTCCTTTTTGAACCTAAAATTATATTCTACAGATTCTTCAAAACCATCTACAAATTCAATATTCGTAATCCCTGACTCCTCCTTTGTTTCTCTTAGTGCTGTTTCATGTGATGTCTCATTTTGCTCAATTTTTCCCTTAACAAAGTCCCAGTGTCCTTGGGGATAATTTAACAGCAAGAACTCATTTTTATCTGAATCATTTCTGAACAAAACAATACCTGCAGATTTTTGTTCTCTCATATTTGGATAGATTATATTTCAGTTTATTTAGGTTATTTTCCTGTACGTCTTTTTCTTTTCTGGAATGTGCGTATAGCTCGCATAAGATCAATCTTTCTAAATTCCGGCCAAAAAACATCTAAGAATACTAATTCACTGTATGCACTTTGCCACATTAAAAAACCACTCATTCTTTTTTCCCCAGATGTTCTTAAAATCATATCAGCTGATGGCTGGGGAAGATGTGAAGTATACAAATTTTCTTCAATCACATCCTTGTTAACGTCCTTTGCATCTAATTTGCCTTCTTTTATCTTGGCACCAATTTTTTTAACCGCATCAACCAATTCGTTCTGACCACCATATGCAATTGCAATATTGAGAAAATGATTACTGTAATCCTTTGTAGCGTTATCCAATCTTGACAGCACCTCTTTTATCGAATCTGGTAACAACTCAATTCGTCCTATTGCTTTGACTCTCATTTCGTTTTTATGAATTCTAGGATCATTGTAGAGTTTCTCTAATCTTGTTTTGATTAAATCATAAATATAATCAAGTTCTTCATTTTTTCTATCCAGATTTTCAGCTGATAAAACATACAAAGTTATAATTTTTATATCAAATTCTTCACACCAATCAAGAAGGTTTTCAACTGTATCAGCACCCTTAAAATGACCTTGTTTTTGCATAACTAAATTTCGTTTTGCCCATCTACGGTTACCATCTAGTACTATAGCTATGTGGTTAGGTCTATCACCATTTACAACTTCTTTTTCTAATCTTTTGGCGTAGAATCTATAGAGCCCTGACATATGAAATACGGCATCTAGTATTCCGTTAACGGTGCATCACCTTTCACATGTTTTTGGATTGGATAGAGACAGATATGTGTTATTATAATATGGTTCTAAACAGAATGAAAAATTTACTATTCTAATTCTCTACTTCCTCTTTTTCTATATCTACGGATCAAAAGAGTGGCAGATGCAGCTGTAACTGCAAAACCCGCAACTAAAGGCAGGATCAATGAGAATGAACTTTCTTCATACATTAGGATGTTTGTAAACTGATGAACAGTAGGATACAACGCAACTAATACAATTATCCTAAGAAGATCACTAATGTGTCGTAATTTTCTGTTTAGCCAGTTACTAAATAAAATTCCTACAAATATTGTTCCAAGACCGATCCACAAGAATGGAATCATACCTGAAACAAATTGACCTATCACTACTTCGTCCGTAATTAGATTAATAACTCCTACATCGCCGGAGATGTTTTCTGGACTTACAGTAGTTATGCCAGCTGGAACTGATGCTGCTATCAGAATTAGCCCAGTGATTAGTGTAAACATTCTGGTAAACCCTTCCGGCGTAGGTTTTGCCCAGTTGGTCCATGCTTTATCAATATCAAATGCTCTGATCAAAAATGCACCACCAAGAATTGTAATTAGCACAGCAAAAATCTCTACGTTGTATCCTGTAACAGCTCCTATTCCACCGATCAATAACAAAATTCCTGGAACACCCAAAAAGAACTTTGAATATTTTGGGTTGTACATTACTAATTTTAGGAACTTGCCAAATACGGCATAGGAATGTTCGATCGTTCTGCTGACTTGCATAACTACTCTTTGCACTGAAATAACTGGAATTACATTTTGAATCACAGGTATAACCATCTCATCATCTTCTCCATCTGAAACTATTACAGCTCCATTTGCAGAAAATTTCTTTAATACTAACTTTATCTCCGAAGCAACTTTTTCATCTGCCTGCACACCTCTGTTCTCTACACCAGTAACTGTGATTACTTGTGCCTCGTATCCCTTGCTTACCAAATCTTCATATGTCTTAACAGCAAAAAATATTGAATTAGAATCCGCATCTTCGGGATCTTCCAGAGCTAATCTTTGTGCCGCTTCTATGCATGCGTTTCTGCCAACAACAGGGGTTGAAATTCCAGTCTTTCTTCCTAAATCATCATCTCTATCTATGCAAATAACTAGTAATTTGTTTGCTGTAGTAGCCTTAACATCTTTTTCCAGTTTTCCACTCAGCGACATAATCTATTATATAACAAAATTACCTTTTAACGATTTCCCACCATTCTCACCATGAAGTTTAGTATTATACGACTAGATTGGTTATGGTCTTGTATTATCTGATTTTTTGATTAGGTCTAGTGATTCTGTTTCCAATTGATGTATTTTAGCAATTATTTCATTAATAGAATTTGAATTATCATCATCATTCATCAAATTTGCAACAACAATTGTTTCTGTAATCTTTTCATTTAGTTTTTTTAATGCACCAATATAATTTACATAGCTTTCAACCCATTCTTGCGTAGCACCACTGTCAGTTAATTCTATTATCAAAGAATTAATTTGTGATGAAGAAATTTTTGCAATCCCGATGTATTCATTTGGACTCATCTTCTTTTTCATCAATTTTTCAAATGATTCATCAATGCCTGAATACTCCATCGCGGCTCTTTCTTTAGTAATATCAAGATGTTTTCCAAAATCTGAAACAGTAATTTTCATTTCAGTATCGAAGGCTATTAGAAAAGGCAAAGAATATGCAAATACAGCAACACCAACAAGAATAGCTATAGTTACTGCAATACCCTTTCTTGACGCCATTTGTAAATTACGAAAATCTATTATTTATGTTGCCAACTTTTCAAAATCTTCCTTCAATAGAATTCTTGTAAAATTTCCAACAATGGTTTCTATAATTAAGAAATATCAAAAATAATCAAAATTAGTTAAATAGGATTAGGTTTTACCACTAAAAATTATACAACCATCTAGTTTCTAGCTAAAATTTTTTCACAGCAATATCCTAAATACGACTTTATTTGTCAAAAGTTAGAATGGCAACAGCATATTGTGTAAAATGTAGAGACAAAAGAGAAATAAAAGATCCAGTAGAAACTCAGCTCAAAAATGGCAGACCTGCTATGAAAGGTACTTGTCCTGAATGTGGAACTAATGTTTTTCGAATAGGCAAGAACCCAGACAAGTAATCTTACTGGTATTTTCTAAACCCATATAGGGGGAGTTAGGATTTCCGTTTTTATGGCAAAGTCAGACTATGAAAAGATGCTAAAACGAATAGAAAAGAATTTGGCTAAACATTCTAAAGTTACTGATGACAGATTTGAACTTCCTCCAGTTGATGTGATGTGGGAAGGTCAAAAGACTTACTTGAGAAATTTTGTAGAATATTCAAAAATAATGCGTAGAGATCCTGCTAAATTATTACAATATCTATCAAAAGAATTTGCAGTTCCTGCTGAAAGGGTTGGTGATAGTGCAATGTTTACTGGAAAAAGGGATCCTGATGATTTTACACGGCTGCTTAAAATTTACGTTAGTGATTACATTAGTTGTATTACTTGCCAAAGTCCTGATACAAGAATAGAAAAGGAAAAAAGAATACATTTTCTTATTTGTGAAGCATGTGGGGCAAAATCCACAATTAAGGGTAAATATGCCTAATGTTTTCTGCACGTTTGATTAATCATAAGGATACTTGCATGCTAAACATATGTGATAGTGAATTGTTAGGCAGGACTCTCAATAGAGGTAGTTTTACCCTTAAAATAAGTGAAAAATATTATGCAGAAAAAGTTGTTGAGAAAGAAGAGGCAAAGGAGTTATTGAAAAGATCTGATAATATTAACATGGCAGGAAAAGAAATAATTTCTTTGTCTGTAGATATGGGAATTGGAACACAAGACGGAGTTAAAGAAATAGATGGAGTTCCTTTCTTAGTTGTTTTCAAAATGTAAATCACCACAATTATATACAAAAATTTTTACTTTTGTTTATGGGTAAACGTAAGGTCTTAAACGAAAGTGCATTAAAAGAATTACAACTGCCTCAAGAGGGAGAAATGTTTGGAAGAGTAATCAAACTTCTTGGAGGTGAAAACCTTTTGGTAAAATGTGCTGATGGTGTTACTAGAAGAGGAAGAATTAGAGGAAAATTAAAACGCAGAGTATGGATACGTGATAATGATATAGTGATAATTGCACCTTGGGAATTTGGACAGGCTGAAAGAGGTGATATTTTGTGGAGATACACATTACCACAAACAGATTGGCTTAAACAGAATGATCACATACCAAAAGATTTCTAAAAAAATTATTTCGCTAAATGAGTTTTGAAAAATTAATTAGAATTCCGGAAGACAGAATTGGTGTTCTAATAGGCAGGTCTGGAAAAACAAAATCAAAAATTGAAGAAACCTGCTCAGTGAAATTAGACATAGATAGTAAAAATGGGGAAGTTCAAGTTTTAAGTAAAATTGTTGATGAACAATTTCAAGCTTTCAAGGCTTTGGAAATTATAACAGCAATAGGTCGTGGATTTTCACCAGAAAAAGCTATGAGATTACTCAAAGGTGAAAATACTTTGCATGTAATTAATTTACGTGAGTTTGGTGGAAAAACTCCAGAACAAATTGAAAGGATCAAAGGAAGAATAATAGGTGATAGTGGTAAGGCGAGAGTGAATATGGAAAATTTGAGTAACTCAGACATTACTGTTTATGGGAAAACTGTATCAATCATTGGTGAATCAACGCAGTTAAAACTTGCAATAGATGCTATTGAATCATTGTTAAGCGGCAGTATGCATGGATATGTTTACAAGAAGATTGAAGCTGGAAGACGACAGGACAAATTTGCCAGATTACAATTATGGGAAAATCAAGATGTCTTCTAAAGAAACTTTTACTCAGATTTCTCCAAGTGAATTTTTTTATCGTAACAGAGACCTTGCAGGCTTTAGTAATCCAACAAGATCACTTTATACTGCAGTTCGTGAATTCGTCGAGAATTCTCTTGACGCGTGTGATCAAAAAGGAATTTTGGCTGATGTTCACATGTCGATAAAGGCAGTTGATGCAGAAAAGCAAGATCCAAAACAGTATATCTTAACGGTTAGAGATAACGGTCCTGGCATTGAATCAAACCATGTTCCTCTTGCATTTGGTACAGTCTTGTATGGCTCAAAATTTGGTCTAAAGCAGGCACGAGGAATGTTTGGATTGGGTGCTACAATGGCAATTCTTTATGGTCAAATTACAACAAACAAACCTGTTGTCGTGAAAAGTAGTACTGATGGAAAAATTCAGGATGAATATGAAATGCTTTTGGATATACAGAAGAACAAACCTGTTATACTAAAACATGAAACAAAAGAAGTTTCAAAATCTGGATTATCTGTTAGTATATGTTTAGAGGGTGATTATGCAAAAGCGGGTACAAAAATACGCGACTATGTATATCAAACCTCGTTGATAACACCATACGCAACAATCACTTTTGATGATCCAAGAGGTGAGAAGTATAGGTATACCAAAGTTATCAGAACAATGCCACCGTCACCAACAATCATCAGGCCACATCCACATGGAATTGACGTTGAAACAATTCGACGAATGCTATTAGACACCAATTATCAGATTCCAGCGGTTGATAACAATATGATCTTAAAAGTTAGGAAAGAGCTAGGATTAGCCAACAAAAATCTTAGTCACTCGGAAATAATGGATAAGACACAAAAAAAATGGAAGACGTTGACTCGACCTGTTCGTATAATCATGGCTTTGGTGTCATTTTTAAAAATGGATTTTGAAAAGTTAAGCAAGACTACCATTGAAGAAATTGACATAGGAAACAAGAAATTAACCTACTGGGATTTTGGTGAATCACAATCTATTTCCGTTGATATGGATCCTGAAAGTTTTTAC
>JACNGK010000075.1:0-3715 GCA_014384145.1 Nitrososphaerota archaeon | reverse complement strand
ACGACAATTGTTCTCATGGTAGCAGTCACAACTATAATCACACCAATTTGGTTGAGGCTGGATTATAGAAAAGAAAAAAGAATGTTGTATTGAAGAAGTGGCTCATGCACTAAAGAAGTGATTTATTATGGATAAAATGACCGTAGCCTTAGAATAGTTTGTTTCCATGTTTCCAACGTTTTTCGGTGGCACGTCTTGTAGCAATAGCAGTTGCTGAAAGATTTGGGTATAGAATATTCTTTAGGGAATTTCTTATCAAAGGCCTGCCATTAATGATTATAACCACAATGGTCGCGTTTGGGGCGTTTTACGTAAGAGTATTTTTCTTCTAATAGAAAAGAGAACATAAATTCAAGCATTTTCCAAGATTGATATTGCCGGAAAGTGGTATTGATCAAATTAATGAGGAAACAAAACCTGATGATTCTGATGCTTTATCTTCACATCTATTAGGTGGAAAAAAGCATCACGATGAAGAGAAGAATGTTGAAACTGAAGAAATTCAACATCTGGAAAAAGGTACTGATTATCTTACAACCCTGTTACTTCAGCAAGGTGTAAAAGAAACAAAAACCAAATCGAAAAAAACACCGCCAAAATTGGATGAGCTGAAAAAAATATTTGTTCAAAATCTTCTCAAGGCTGGATATGTAACAGTTGACGATAAAGACAGAACTATCCTTACTGATAGTGGTAAAAAGTTTCTTGATAACCAAACAAAAAACGCTGCGATGAAAGTTGAATTAGCTAAATTAAAAAATTTGGAATACAGAAAGAGTTTGGAAAGAAAAACCAAATCTCATAGTAAAAAAAGAAAGAAAAAATAAAAAACCCACAAAAAAGAATTGGCACCTAGAAGTTATTCATAACATTGTGTATGTACAATATTGTAATTTTATCAACCAATAGTGAAGATTAAAAACAGCTAGAAAATGTTTTTACATGTGAAATTATCAGGACAAATAAAATTTTTTATAAAATCATGTGCTATTTTCTCAACTCTATCTTTTTGTTTTTCTCTAACTGGATTTCTTTTCCCAGATGACTCGTATATAATTGGGAGTCCACTTATAGTTAGTAACCCAAGCCTAGAACATATTTTTGGGCATGTATTGTTTGGAATGATTGCGGGGGCAGTTAGTCTAAGTCTGAAATATGTATTCATGACTGGAGCTTTTGCATTACTAGTTGATGCTGATCATTTACTGCAGTTTTTTAATGTGGAAATGATTTCACGCTCTGTACATTCATTCCCATTTGCAATAATTATTGCTGTGATAATGCTGTATGCTTTTGGAAAAAAAGACTATCGCTTGGCAGCTATCTCATTTTCTGCCATAATATCACATATTGCTTTTGATACTTGGCTTGCTGGACAAATTTATCCCGGTTCAACAAGTGGATTTCCATTGCTTTCTCCTTTTACAGTTGAAATTTTCCGATTCCAAGGATTAGATTGGTTATATTTAGAAATCTTGGCAATTGCAATTGTTGGGATTATATCTATGCTAAACCGTAAAATTTCTATAAAGAATCATATTGAAAAATAGTTATAATAACAGATGAAAAACACAAATTTCTCTAATGCATGTCGTGAGATATCACAAAGCCTATTGCAAATTACTGAACCTACAAAAAACCACGCAAAATTAGAGATCAAAAGAATTTGTACAAAATACTCTTTGGATAAAATCCCAAAAAACTATGAAATCTTATCAACGGTAGATGGAAAATCGTATGAAAAACTCCAAAAGATTTTGCTTAAAAAACCAGTAAAAACCGCATCCGGCGTAGCGGTAATTGCACTAATGCCGAAACCATATGCATGTCCTCATGGAAGATGCACCTATTGTCCTGGTGGAATTGAATTTAATACACCAAATAGCTATACGGGAAAAGAGCCTGTTGCAATCAGTTCCATTAAAAATGGATACGATGCAAATATTCAGATCACTTCAAAACTTAACCAGCTACACGTATTTGGACATGACGCAACCAAAATAGAATTAGTTATCGTTGGCGGAACATTTCTTTTCATGCCAAAGGATTACCAAGAGAACTTTATCAAATCATGTTACGATGCATTAAATGGATTTCCATCACCAACCCTGGAAATTTCCATGGAAAATAATCAGAAGGCAAAAAATAGGAATGTTGGCTTCACTATTGAAACAAAGCCAGATTATTGTAAAAAAGAACATGTTGACCTAATGCTCTCATATGGTGTAACAAGAGTTGAGATTGGTGTGCAAAGTCTACACGAGCGAGTTTACAAGATTGTTAATAGGGGACACGACTACAATGATGTTATAGAGTCGTTCCAAATTTCAAAGGATTCCGGATACAAAATAGTTGCGCATATGATGCCAGGCTTGCCTACTATGACACCTAATGAAGACATCAATGATTTCAAGAATCTATTCAATGACTCGAATCTCAAACCAGACATGTTAAAGATATATCCATCATTGGTTTTGAAAAATACCCCACTGTACGACGATTACCTAGAAAAAAAATACAGGCCGTATACTGACGAAGAAATGCTACATGTACTTACTGAAGCAAAAAAAATGGTTCCAAAATGGGTTAGAATTATGCGTGTTCAGAGAGAAATTACACCTGGTGAAATTCAGGCCGGGCCAAAAGCAGGCAATCTAAGGCAAATTGTTCACAAACGATTGAAGGATGAAGGGTTTTCTTGTAAATGTATTAGATGCAGAGAGGCTGGACTTTCTAGAAAAAATACGCCTTCAGAATTATTGAAACTTGGTAAAGAAGAATATGATTCCTCAAATGGAAGAGAGACTTTCATTTCTTTTGACGATGAAGATGAAACGATTTACGGATTCTTGCGCTTAAGAAAACCAAGTGAATTGGCACATAGAGATGAAATTACTCCAAATTCATGTATAGTTAGGGAGCTTCATGTGTTTGGGAAATCAATTAAGATTGGTGAACACGAAGAAAATAGTATTCAGCATTCCGGGTTAGGTAGAAAATTGATGGATGAAGCGGAAAAAATATCAAAAGAGAGTTTTGATGCAAAAAAACTTCTTGTGATTAGTGCAGTTGGTACACGTGAATATTACAAAAAATTGGGCTACTCGTTAGATGGACCATACATGTCGAAGCAATTAAGGTAAATAATGACTGAACAAAAAATAATTGGTAAGGGTACGTGGATAGACAAACTAGCCTTTGAATTAATTGAACGTGAAAAACAGCTTGGACGAGACATTGATGGCATTATTAGGGTAGAAAGTGGGTTAGGTGCTTCTGGCATTCCACATATTGGTAGTCTAGGTGATGCTGTTAGGGCATACGGTGTAAAATTAGCTCTTGAAAATTTGGGCTACAAATCTGAATTGATAGCATATTCGGATGATCTAGATGGATTACGAAAAATCCCAGAGGGATTAGATGTCAAAGAAGAAAATCTGGGTAGAAGAGTGTCTGCCATCGAAGATCCATATGGGAAATGCCATGATTCTTACGGAAGTCATATGAGCAGCATGCTCTTAGAGGGGCTTGATAAATTAGAAATAAAATATGTACACAAGACAGCGCATGATACTTACAAAAAAGGTATCTTAAAGGATCAAATTCACAAAATACTTGTTAATAGTAAAAAAATTGGAGATGAGATTGAAAAATTAACAGGTCAGCAAAAATTTCAAAATGTTCTTCCATACTTTCCTGTTTGCAAGAATTGTGA
>JACNGK010000021.1:0-3745 GCA_014384145.1 Nitrososphaerota archaeon | reverse complement strand
AATACAAACAAAAAGGATATTCTCCAGAAAAATTGGAAAAAATATTAGAGTTTTCAAATCTTAAGGGAACACCGTCAGAAATTGAACAAAGCTTTGATACTTCAAGTTTAGATGGTTGGAATGAATTATGTAATCTGTATGATTCACTAAAAAACAGAGGAATTGGTAACATTAGAATTAACTTTGGTATTGTAAGAGGTCTTGATTATTACTCTGGTATAGTTTTTGAAGCATTTGATACCACTTCTGACTTAGGCGCATTGGTCGGAGGAGGTAGATATGATAACCTACCAAACGCATTTGGTCGTAATGATTTAGGAGCTACAGGAGTAGCAGGTGGTGTGGAAAGAATCATTCTACGTCTTGATGAACAAGGCATTTCTTGTATTCCATCCAATGATACAATATCTGTACTCTATGTAAACGATGAATTAAAATCGGATGCAATTAACTGTGCGTCAAAACTACGAAAACTTGGGATATCGATAAACATCGATTTGACCGCCAAATCATTAAAGAAACAAATGGAAATTTCATCAAGCTCAAAGTTTTCTATTATTTTTGCTCCTGAAGAATTTGCCGGAGGACATGTTGTATTAAGGAACATGATAGATAGAACTGAAAAACAAATTTCTTTGGATGAATTAATTACAGATCCAAAAAGCGTTCTTAATTTGTAAACGCTCTTGTTAGCATCATAATCTCTGGACCGTTTGTTAGATTGCCAACTACAACAGCATGACTATTCGCTAACATTCCAGAGGAAACAAATGGAATACCACCGTTTATTGTTGTGGGTTCAATGTTAACACCCAAAATATTTGAAAAATTTTTAATATCTTCCTCATCTGCCTCAGGATGAATAATACCACCAAGATTGTTAGCCTTCATTACAGCACCAACCTGATGAAATCCGGCAATCCTCTTTTGTATCACTTCGATATCTAAAGTATCCTCAATTTCTTTGATGTACTCCTTTTCAACAATAGGAGAAATAACTCCACCCTTATCATTAACACAGATTAAATTTCCTAAAGCGTTATGTTTCGTATCTAACATTTTTATATTCAAATCAGTGCGTTTTCGTAAATTTGCGATCTCATCTGGAGAAGATGTTTTCGGTAAAAGTATTCCATGATTGTTTAGAACCATTAGAATACCAAGTAATCTAGTATTGGCTACAGGCGTCATAAGATATTCAGTTTGAAGATAATGCGCTAAATTCTCAGCCTTAGTTTTAGCAAATCCATTTGGAATAAAAACAAACTCGTCATTTACACTAGTAAAAACTCCAATGTTTGGTCCACTGTAAACGTCATATTTGATAATATCCAACGATCAGAAATTATAATGAAAAGATATGAACGTAAGGAATAAATCAAAAACACTGTTATAATTTTAAAATTTTCCAGTTAGGAATTACTGAAATTGTCTAGATTTAAATAATATTTGAAAATAGAACTCTTGATGCCAATTAAAGAGGACTTCTGTAAAGGAGACAAAAAACCAATTGGGAAGATCAATTACAATGACGGTGAAAACTTTCATTGGGTTTGGCCATCTCAAGCTGGAGAAGCGGGAAATGACTGGGATGCATCTAAGGATGAGAAAGTTCTAGCTGATTACAAGAAACACGGCGAAAAAATGGAGAAACTTGGAATCACTGGTACTATGGTGGCAAATGATTGGGATGTTTGTGTCGCTGATGGTGCTTGTATTGAAGCATGTCCTGTACAAATATTTCAATGGTACAGAACTGACAAGGACATATCAGGCATAAAAGCAGTGAAAGATACAACCCCATGGCCCGGTGCAGGCACAACCGAAAAAGAGGAACGACTAGATTTCACAGATAAGGCAGATGCTATCAGAGAACATGACTGCATTTGGTGTATGGCATGTGTATCAGTTTGTCCACCACTGGCGGTATTAGTGGATCAAGGTAACATGGAGTGGCACGAAAAAGCTTCAGGAACTTATCAAAAACTAGGTTCTGGAACAGCAAACCCACACGCAGAACATTAGAATCGAACTCACGTTCATTTTTTTTTCTTTTTTTAAAACAATGTTTTGTTTTTAGCTAAAAATCTTAACCAAGTCAACCCCACGTTTAATTTCAACATCATCTTGTGATGTAAGAAATTCTAAAATTTGTTTATACATTCTTCCACCTTTCATTTTTAGAACATTATCATGCCAGAGTACACTAATTACATTGTTTTCTGAAAGGCTACGACCAAGATCTAGTGCTTTTTGAAACTCGGAAATTATTTTATCTTCCTGTATTTTCATATAAGTAAACAAATATGCGTCCATTAACGTAACTGGGAATTCAATTATACCATTAATTCTTGAATAACCCATCTCCTTGTCATCAATTCTATCTTTTGAATATCTTAGAGATGAATCGTAAGAAAAACCCAATTTGGCTAATTTCTCTGGTAACCCAGAATTATAGTTTAGATAATGTACTCTATTACCAATTATTTGTTTACCAGTTATTGATTCAAGCTTTTCTTTCTCCTTTTGAATTTTTTCAAGATTATCTATTGATGTTGGATCTGTATGTAGTCCAATCTCCCAATTTGATTCATGTAACTGTTTGATATCATCTTCATAATCTAATACATCACCATTCTCATAAAATGTTCTAAAGAAGAACGTGGAACGAATTCCAAATTTTTCTTCTAATTCCATATATTCAGGAATATTACGATACAGATCTTCTAGTTTAGTTTTTTCAAATAGTTCAACATCAAATCTGTCTTTTCTAGACAGAATGTGTTCCATTGATGGTCCTTGTCTTCTCCAATCGACATCATGACTCAAAAAAATGTATTGCATTTGTAATTTCTAAATCATATCACTAATTTGGTCGCTAGATTGAGGAAGCTTTTTTGATGAATTTGTCGCATAGACCTCACTGTCATTTGTATTTTTTGATATAATAGTTCCAGATCCAATAATACATTCATTTCCAATCTTAATTCTTTGGTTGATTGTAGAGCTTAGTCCAACAAAACAATTTTTGCCCATCACAATATGACCACCCATAGTAACATTTGAAGTAATAAAGCAATTATCACCAATTGAAGTATTATGACTAATCAAATTATTACTGCCGATCAAGACATTATTTCCGATCTTGACAAAAGGCTGAATCACGTTATTAGCCAAAATAAAACAATTCTCACCAATTTCAAATTTATTCCAAATCTTGGTTGATGGATGAATGTAACTGTATAATTCATAACCTTTCTTTTTTGCTTCATTAAAGAATTTTGTACGTTTCTTATTCATTTCAGAATATGCCAACGCAATAAACATAGAAAACTCATTTGGTGGAAACTTTTCTTCAATATTCTCAAATGCATGAACTGGTAAACCTAATAATTCATCTTTATCGATTTTTGATTTATTTGCACAAAAGGCAATTATTTGGTCGTCACTATCCTGTAGATAAAAGAAAATTCTCTGAGCAAGCTCACCTGTCCCAAAGATTATAATTTTTTTCATTTGTGTTGTTTTTTTACTATCTTATTTAAGCCGTATTCATAATTGAATATGATAAATATTCTATAAAATTAGTCCATGTAGGAAGGAGTAGCCATGAAAAATGTATTGGTGTTTTAAAACAAATTTTAGTTAGTTGTTATAATCGATTTTTGCAGAGGTCGCTTAGCCTGGTAGAGCGCGGGCCTTGAGAGCCTGTGTGCGCAAGCATACGGGGGTTCAAATCCCTCTC
>JACNGK010000022.1:0-3858 GCA_014384145.1 Nitrososphaerota archaeon | reverse complement strand
TTCTACCTAGAACTAGTTAAGGTTTGATCAACTTTCCTTAATTGATCACTAGCATAGTATTCTAGCAAGTCAGGCATCCACGCATGTATGAATAATGCAATACTCATCTTCATTGCTCTTACCCAATGGTTAGCGTATGATACTTTGTTGTCTTTAAGATGTTTCATCCTGCTTGAGCATAGGTGTGATTACACTTAACCGAGAGGTATTGTTTGCAATCATTTGCAATTAATTTGTAAAGGAAAGTGTTACAGAATCATCAGATTCAGTTACGGCACATTCGCGATTTAACGTAGACGCTATCACTGCAGATAGAAATGAAGAAATGTATGTTGAACCTTTTTTCCCAAAATTATGCCGTATGCTCATAGATGTTTTTTCATTTGATTGTTCAAGATCACAGTCACCATATCCACACTGCTCACAATAAATTTTCATAAAATCCGACACGTTCTTCGAGGTGATCTCCTTCCATTTGAATAATATGAATTCTTTTGGTTCTTTTGATCCTGCATCCAAAGCTAAAAGTTTAAGATCTGCGTCATTTGTTTTTTCTAAGAACATTCTGAACACCTTTTTGCTCATTTTCATAACTCCAAATTTTTGCATGTACACATCCAACTCCAGATAATTCCCAAAGATTTGATTTGCTACAGTATTGAGGCTGATTTTCTGCTCACTTGCAATTTTTCTGAGATGTTCATCATATTTTCCATCTATTCGAAATGTGATTGTGCTGGTGTCTTTAGCCATGTACTTGGATCAGGTTTGGGATACAATTACTTTGTGATTATTTCCATATTGACTGTACTCTGTTTTCATAAAAATTGAGTTTTCGCTATGTGAGGTTAGCGTAACTTATTCTGATACTACACTCTGTTGAAATACTTTATCAGAAACGTAGTATATTGATTAGTCATGCAGACTCGAAAAGAAAAAAAGGAAAAAAATGAACATGAGCATTTTGTAGGCGATGACCCAACAAAATTTCCTAGCGAAGATATGGAAGATTTAGCTAAAAAGGCGATTAAGAAATTCAAGTCATTGCAATAAAAAATTTGGTGTGACCACTTCAGGCAAAACATCTTTTGGAGACTACCTCCTCTTGCTTTTGATCAAACCACTATTTTCCGTTTTGCGTGGTCACACTGTCTATGCAATAGCTTTGTCAGCTGTTAGCATCATCTACTATACAGCTTTATGATATTTAACGTTATGAGAATGATGACGAAGATGATAATTAATTATCGTCTTGGAATGACCACGTTTTCTCCTTTCCCATATTGAATATATTTTCAGACGGTATGTTTTTGTGTACTTTTTTTATATGATCCATAAACTCGGCAAGATCAGCGAAATTTTTCTTGCACACTGGACAGTCCTTTGAAAAGTTTCCCATACAACTATTCGCCTTGCCCTTCCACTTTCATTAGTGTGAGAGTAGAACGTATTTTGCTCATCTTCCTAATCCTCCACGTGATGGTTTCTCTAAGTTGTTCATTATTTTCTGCCTTAACCTTGGCAATTATATCATAAGCTCCAAAAGTTCCTGCCACTTCAATTACATTATCAAGTCCTTTGAGGTTTCGAATTATCTCGTCTTCAGCACCTAGATCACAATTGATGAGTACAAAGGCTTCAGTCATAACAAAACATAGCCTTCAAAATATTTATGTGATTTACAATCGCAGTTGTTATTTTGTAATTGTATTTTGTTTTCAAAGATGAAAACTTATGGTTTGTTAAAAAAAGGGGATTAGAGTACACGGGTTGATGTGCCTCTTTTTGTAGTTATTTTTTGACCTTTCAAAGAAGGTTGGTCAGCTATTTCCATATCTTTAGCCTTAGCTACAGCAGTTCCCCTATGGGTAACTAGATTTGTATTAGGACCAGATAGCTGTATTCGTTTTCTTTTTACGTCCTTAGCTTCTGGGGTGAATATCCCAGTATCACCACTTACGTTCTCTACTGCTGTCCCTCTTTTTGTGGTAATTTTTACCATAACATATTATTTTTTATTTGTCATATATTACGTCAGGTTCTTTCTCGCTTTTGAGATTAACACACGTTCTCAAATATGAAAATCTACGAATTTGCTTTATTGTTTACTAACTAAACAATTCTATGAAGAAATGTCTTGTTTGTGACAATGAACTAAAAAATCAGGATGCCACACATTGTTCGGAAAAGTGTTTATTCAAGAGCATTGAAAAAAGCAAGTCGATTTTGGAAAAAATATCAAAATAATCTATAAGTCATCTTTTAATTTGTATGTAGCAATTCTTTGTGTGTTTAGGTTTACCTTTCTTTTTTTCATAGTATTCTTACATATACCACACTCACAATGCTTTTTTTCTTTTTTAATTCCCCATTCATCCTCTGTGTGACCAAAATTTGATTTAGGCAGATTTTCTTTTTTCTTCTTATTACTCATAATCAAACCAAGTTTATCACACAATATAATCAACTGGTATGCAATGCACTACACTGCAAACATCTTTGTTATATCAAAATAACAGAAACATTGTGTATGCAGACTGTTCTAAATGGTATTCATGTAGAACAAGAAGAAAAAATTGAAGAGATTCTGCAAATAATGGCTGACAAATATTCTAGAGACTTGCTCAGAATCACACAAGATTCGCCAAAATCTGCGTTCAAAATAGCACACGAAACTGGAATGCCAATTAGCACTGCGTATAGAAGAATACAAAAGTTACAAGATGTTGGTGTTCTCAGGGTTTCTGCCGAAATAACTCTGGAAGGTAAAAAACACTTTCTTTACCAAAGCAAAATAAAAGCAATTTCTTCCAACATGATAGGTGAGTTCATCAATATAGAAATCATTCCAAACCCTCCTTCTTCCCATAAATGGGGGGTTTAGTTCTTCTATCGTCCTATCGTTAATAACACCCATAACACATTATACAATTATTGAAGTTATCATCTAAGCGAAAACCACATCCAAAAATAAAGGAAGAAACTAATACTATCAGCTATCGCCTCCCAACAAAACTGTTAGATGACCTTGAAACTGAAGCAAGAGCGAAAAATATCTCTCAAAATGTACTTGTAAAACAAATTCTTATGAAATATGTAGAGTGGGAAAGGTTTGCACAAAAGATGGGAATGATTCCAGTTCCACAAAAAATTCTCGAAAGTTTAGGTGTTGATCTGTCTCATCAGGAGATTCTTAAAATTATTGACATCTTGTTTGCAATGATAAAAGATTCAGTGATGTTTATGAAAGGTGGATATGATCTAAAGCGTACCATAGAGACGCTTGAAGACTATATGTGGAGCTCTGGTATGGAGTCAGACCATCGCATTGAGGGTGAGATTCATCATTTCATTATTCAGCACAAGATGGGAATGCAGTGGTCTATTTTTACCGAACTTCTGCTAAGGAGGGTTTTCACTGAATTTGAAAAAGAGAAGGACTTGACATTCCAAACCACAGAATCTACAGTGATTGCTACCATACCACTGGGTTCTGACTTTGACGAACATGACTACTAAACTCTAAAATCGTAAATATCTGACATGGGTCATTCCACTACTTGAATGAGTTCTTTAAGATTTCTTCTTGTTTTTGGGGATCTACGTTTTTCTGGATAACCAATACATAGAATGGAGGATGGTTTCAAATCTGTACCCAAAATGGATTTGACCTTTTCTTCATTAATCATTCCAATCCAGATTGAACTTAAGCCCAAACCAGATGCAGCAAGCAACGAAAACCCGGCAGCCAAAGTGGCATCTTGGATTGAAAACTTTTCTAAAATTCCTGGAGGAAAATTCATCTTTACTCTTGATGGGTCCATACAAAACACCAAGACAACTGGTGCGTTTACATAT
>JACNGK010000082.1:0-3883 GCA_014384145.1 Nitrososphaerota archaeon | reverse complement strand
GAGTTTTTTGCATGAATTTTCTAATTCAGAAATCATCCAGCGTATTTCACTTAAATCTTCTTCAGTTAGCTCATCATTCCATTTTTCCAAAATCAATTTAGAAATCTGGGAGCAGTTGTACAATAATGCCCAATATGGATGATGTTCAGCTGTTGAATCTGCTAGTTCTTGAATATCATATAATGCTCTTTCCGCGCGTGATACTGGATCATCATTAGGGTCCATGATTAGAAAAGACGCTGGTGTTCAGCTAGCATACATCTGTTAAAAATAACCATAATTCCATTACTCCTTGCTAGTTCTTCAGCCTCAGAATTATGAATACCTTCCTGGAGCCAAATTACTTTTGGTTTCTTTTTAATTGCGTCTTCAACAAATGGTAATACATCTTCTGATGGTCTAAAAATATCCACCACATCAATAGGATGGTCTAACGATGATACATCTGGAAAAGATTTTTTTCCTAATATCTCAGTAGCGTTAGGGTTGATGGGCGTGATGTCAAATCCCTGCTCAGATAAATATTTTGGAACAAAATGTGCTGCCTTAGCAGAATGCTTAGACATCCCAATAACAGCTATTTTTTTTAACAAAAATACTTGTTTGATTTCTTCGTCAGTATGAGAATCTCTTTCCATGAATCTTATAATAGAAATTAGTTTTTATAATTTTTAGTATAGAACCTAATGATGCTTACTTCATTTGATAATTCCAGTTTTATCAAAATCCTTTCATTTTTGAAGGCACACAAATCAGAGTTTTTATCTGGACAGGACATGAGTGATATTCTAAAAATAAGTAGAGTAGCTGTATGGAAGGATATTAAAAAAATTCGTTCGCTAGGTTATAAAATAGAATCAAGACAAAATCTAGGATATAGATTGGTAGATTCATCGGAACTTCTTTTACCATGGGAAGTTACCCAAAATTTGAATACTGAATTTTTGGGAAAAAGGGTTTATTATTTTGATACGATAGACACAACACAAAATTTTGCAATGAAAATTGCATCTAAGAGTAATGAGAATGGTACAGTTATCATCTCAAAAAAACAAACTGGGGGAAGGGGTAGAATGAAACGAAAATGGAAATCACCAGTTGGCGGAATTTGGATGTCAATTATAATCCATCCAAAATTTGATGTCTCATATGCAACACTTGTACCTATTGCTACATCACTTGCATTATGTATAGCAATAGAAAAAATCTTAAAAATTAAACCAGAATTAAAATGGCCAAATGATGTTACACTTAAAGGAAAAAAAATTGCAGGTATATTGATAGACACATCAATAGTATCAAATGAAATTGAGAACATGGTTTTAGGTATTGGGATTAATTTTAAAATTAAACCACATGAATTGACAAATACGATAAAAAAAACTCCAAATTTTTACGGCGTTGCAACACTTGTTAAAAAAAATGAGAGTGCGTTACCATTAGTTCAACAGTTCTTATGTGAGTTAGAAAATATTTTTCAATTGATTAATTCTGGACATATAAAAAAAATCAAAAATGGATGGACCAAAAGATCATCTACGATAGGCAGAAGTGTTTCCATTATAACTAATGAAGGCGATTTAAATGGGAAGGCAGTAAAAATAGATAATGATGGTGCATTGATAGTTTCTAAGGGTAAAAAGATTGAAAGAATACTTGTAGGTGATATAACACATGATCAGTAGATATATTTTAATTACATTTTTTTGAGAAAAATTAAGTTGGTAATGGGAAGTATGATTCAAAATTCTATAAAATTATTTATGATTTTCTCCCTCACATCTGTGCTCTTTGTAGGTTCAGCACTTGCACAGGATGCAGATGATCGTACCAAGTTGCTTGCCGAATCTCAGAAGCCATTTTTAAAAGGTGAATATGAAAAGGCTATAAAAATTTTTGATGAGATGCTGGAAATTTATCCTACAGATTCTAAAATTTTTGAAATGAAGGGTGTTGCACTAAGTAATTTAAGATTGGAATCAACTTTAGCGATGCAACCCCAACAAAATGTATCAGCAGGTGATCCATCTAATTTTAACAAACTATCTATGCTTGAATTTTACAAAGCATTGGAAATTAATTCAAACAGTGTTTTGGCCTTAAATGGTATGGGATTGGGCTTTGGAAATTTTGGTGAATACTCAGAAGCTGAACAATATTTTAAAAAAGCCTTAGAAATAGACCCAGATAACGAAATTACCCAAAATTATCTTTACTCCTTGGAAAAATTAATGGAAAAATATTCATTAAATATATTTGAGAATCCTACAAAGAAACCTGATTTTCTACAAAAAATTGAAGAAATGACAATACCATACTGGGTTAAAAACAACGCAGGATGGTGGGCTGAAGATAAGATAAGTGATAATGACTTTATCGCTGGCATTGAATATCTTACAAAAAATAAAATTATTAGTATAAGCTCGCAAAATAACAAGGAAAATTCCTCAGATGTTATACCATCCTGGATTAAAAACAATGCAGGATGGTGGTCTGCTGGAAAAATATCTGATGAGGACTTTCTATCAGGCATAAAATATCTTATTGAAAATAGTGTAATCAAAGTTAACGCTCCAACAAATTCTGAACTTGTACAAAAAGAGTTGGAAAGAAAAGCATGGAATTTTGAACAGTACTTAAAAGACATTCAGAATGATGTAAAAAATCAAAATAGATATGTTGAAAATATCAATCCGAGTGAGTATGTAATTATAAAATATTGGAAAGATTATAACAAGTGGAACCTTGAACAATATCTTAACAAACCAGAAATTTTCCCGGACAGAAATGTATGGCTTGACCCAGAAACTGATAGATACGTAATTGAATACAAGGTTTACATTAACGAACAGCCACTTGGTTTGCCGATTGATCATGTTAGCACATTAGAAAATTCATTTAACTTTTGGGAGAAGCATTCAAACTTACAAGCCAATGATGGTAAAAAAGTGGATATAAAATTTGATACAACCGAAACAAAATCTGAAGCAAATGTTTGGGTTACATGGGTTGTAAGAAATATGGGAGAAGGTGTTCTAGGACATGCTAATTTAGGGAAAGGTATAGTAGAAGTAGCAATTGGTAGTTATGGTTGTGATGGTAGCTTTCAACTGTTTGGTGTAGACACAGTTGAATATATCATGACGCATGAATTAGGTCATTCAATTTCGTTGGGACATTCTACAAATCCTGAAAGTATAATGTATCCATCGATTTCGAATACAGACTATGCCTACTGTTTGTTAAACTAGTTAACAAAAACATAATGTGAAATTGTATTCCACAAAATGAGAGTAAGTTAGCTTTAGCTACATACAAATAAACACGAATGTATAGCAATCACCATTTATATTGTAATTTTGTTATAATATGTAGACATGGAAGACATACCACCTACAAAACAACGTTGCCCATCATGCACTAAAACGAAAATAGTGTTAGATAATACTACTGGAGAGTTATTCTGCAGTTTCTGTGGATTTGTCATACCAGAAAAGATCATTGAAGGTGGACCTGAATGGCGTTCATTTTCAGATAACGGTGTAGATAGAAGTCGCGTTGGTGCTGGTACATCAATTACAATGCACGATATGGGTCTTTCAACTATTATTGGACAACAAAATAAGGATGCAACCGGTAAACCATTAGATTCATCTATGAAAAAATCCATAGAACGACTTAGAACATGGGACAGTCGTTCTCAGGCTCACTCATCAGCAGAAAGAAACCTTCGCCAGGCACTAAGCGAAATGGATAAAATGAAAACTAAACTTTCTCTTTCAGATTCAGTTATTGAAAAGGCTGCATATATCTATAGAAAAGCAATTGAAAGGAAACTTGTCAAAGGTAGATCTATTCATGGTTTGGTAGCTGCCTGCATTTA
>JACNGK010000023.1:0-3903 GCA_014384145.1 Nitrososphaerota archaeon | reverse complement strand
TCAACACCAGGTTTTTGTTCTAATTTGTTTACAATTTTTTCCATTCTCAATTTCGAGTTATCATATCTACCTGATTCAATTCCAACTATGATCTTGATGTCCTCACGCGTTCTTTCCAGTTCTGGGTACGTATTTTTAAGATAATCAATTTGTGTATCAATCATTTCATTTATGTCAAATTTTAGAGACAAACGGTCCATTGTAGAGATAATTCTTCGAAGCATCATTCTAAGGTTGTATCCTCCACCAACGTTACTTGGTAGAGCACCATCTGATATTGCAAAAATTAGTGTTCTAATATGATCAATAATTAGATAGATTCCTTCAAGCGGTGTTATGATTTTGTTTATCTGATCATCTGTAAGACCAGCTGATTTTATCGCATTTTTTCTAACTTCAGATAAATCACTAAATTGTTCCAGATGTTTTGCAATTTTGGTAAAGTATGTAACTAAAAGTTCATCATTTGTATCAATTCCTGCTTGCTGTAGTAGGTTGTTAGTAATGGGTCCAAAGCAGCAATCATACGCGGTTGGTGTTCCCATTGTAAGCCAGGCAAATCTCTCTAAACCTGCTCCCATATCGATAATTTGTTGGTCTAATGTTTTGTAGTTCGATAAATCTCCTTGAAATTCAGTGAACACTGCATTACCAAGTTCCAATCCATTTACAAAAAATTCTAAAGAAGAACCAAACGAACCGCCACCTTCCCAAACATCTTCCACAAAAACAACTTCCTTTTTATCAATTCCAAATTGTTCTGTAAGTAATCTGTAATCCAAATCAACACATTCATCTTTCCAATATCCATTAGAATTTGGAATGCTGTGCTGTCCAATCATACAAAAGCTTGAAAAGTGTCTCCCAGTAACACCCACATTTTCTAAATCTTTGAATCTGAGACAAGTCTGTGGAACTACAAGTGGGTTTGCAGGAAATTCAAAGACAACTTTACTTCCCATCACTCTCTGAAAGTCAACAATTGATGCAATTGTAAAATATAGATCATCACGCCATCTACAAACAACAGGATATCTATTCACAGATGTATGTCCATTTTTTACAAAAAACGATTCAACTTCCTTCCATGCCTGTGTATAATCAAATCTTTTTGTTGTTGGTGGATTTCCTATAAATGAATACGTATCGTCAGAATGATCAGGACAGTTTACACGATTCTCATCTATGGTCCAATAGAATCGCTTGCATGTTGCACATGATTTGCGCTCAAATCTTTCATCATCAAATAATTTTACCTTGTAGTATCGTTCAGGATCGGCAGAAAATTTTGAAAGAATTTCTTTTTTATCCATTTGAAATGTTTTCGGTTGGCCGATATTAAGAATTGCCGATACAATAAATTAAATAGAATACACCCAGATTTAGTCCATGCTTGGATTTGGAAAAAAAGGTCTTCCTAAGGAAGGAGATTTTATTTTTGCTAGACAACCAGATGGCGAATACAACAAAATAATTTTTGGTGCAGTTACTGGAATTCAGGGTACAAAAATTGGAGTTAATGGAATTATAATTAATCCAGTTGGATTAAAGAACAAAATTGAACAAGGAAAGGCAGGAACACGATCTATTGAAATTTTAAAAAATCCTAATCCTGATAATTGCATTCAGATACTAATTTACCGTATTGAACATGATAACTTTAACGAAATTATAGATCTGAATGAGCACCAAGTTTTAGAACTTCCCAATAGAGTGTATGCAACTTTAGAAGGATGGATCCGTGAGTCTTTATCCGAATTGATAAATAATGTACTTTCCCTTCCACCTGGGTCTGAGAGAGATGAAGCAAAACGTATTCTAAAACAGCGGATGGATACATTGTTTGACAAGAGTTTGAAGAGGACGCTTTATTCAGTTTGCAGAAGTCTGAAAATTCTAAATTAAATTACAATTTACTGTAATTCTCCATAGTTTTATATTATCCACTTCGAAAAAAACGGTACTATGGAATATGTTTACGCTGCATTGATGCTTCATAAGCTAAAGAAGGAGATTACTGAGGAAAATGTCACTTCAATAGTCAAAGCATCCGGTACAGAAGTAAATGAAGCAAAAGTCAAATCACTTGTAGCATCTTTGGCTGATGTTAATATTGAAGATGCAATAAAGGCCGCTCCAGTTGCAGTAGCCGCTGCACCAGCAGCAGCAGCAGCACCAGCAGAAGGTGGAGAAGGCAAAAAAGCAGAAAAGAAAGATGAAGCAGCAACCGGCAAGTCTGAAGAAGCAGCAATGGAAGGTCTTTCATCCTTATTCGGCTAATTCTATATTATCAATTGCAGATCCAATTCTATGTTCAATGTTATTTACTAGATCATCGTTGTAATCGTATTGGTTGAATTTTCAACTCCAATCGAGGCATTCATCTATATTTTAGATCTTTTTGGAACTATGGCATTTGCTGTAACTGGCGCATTCAAGGCTATTGAGCACAAAGCTGACATCGTTGGCATAATCATTTTAGCTACAATCACTGGTGTTGCAGGTGGCACAATTCGTGATGTTGTATTAGGAAAATCACTACCAAATTCATTGATTGATCCATCTTACGTCATAATTACTGTAATTACAGGTATTATCATATTTCTTCTACATTCTAGACTTCGTAAACATTGGAATCTTTTCTTAAAATTTGATGCAATAGGTATTGGTGTTTTTACTGTAATAGGAGCCACATTTGCATACAATTTGTTCGGAATGAATCTTCTCATCATAGTTCTTGCGGGAATGCTTACTGCCATAGGTGGAGGTATACTTAGAGATATTTTCGTGAATCAAACCCCAATAGTGTTTGTAAAGGAATTTTATGCCAGTGCAAGTTTTATCGGTGCTCTAGTATTTTATTTTGTTTTAATGTTTAGCGACCAACTTTACGTTGCAACTATTTCGGGAATAGTAATTACTACTGGTTTAAGATTGATTGCAATGAAATACAATTGGAATTTACCTAAAGTTAGAGGTAATATTTAACCTAATGACGATTTTTCCATTGGTATCTATATTCTTCCTCAAATAGATCTTTCTTAATCTCATCTGTTTTTAGGAGTTTTTTTCTATATTTTTTTAAAAGACATTTTTTACACATGCAATCACCATCGTTTATCTGGTCCTTTGATAATTTTGGTAAGCTGGCACACCAACAGGTAACGGCATCTTCTTCACAGATAAACGAACTTCCACATTCGGAGCATTTTTTTTCCAATATATCTTACCTCTAATCATCGATTATCTAAAAGAAATTAAAAATCATAATCATCCTTGATACCACCCTTTAGTTGATTATCAACTGCATCAGCCTTGGCATCTAATTCACTTAAATCACCCAATTTTTGATATGTTAGTTTTTCCAGAGTTTGAATAATGCTTTTTGCCGCTCTATATTGCGGAATATTTGGCTCCAAGAGTTCTCCATACAATCCCATTCCATTAATTCCATTAAGCTTCGCGTATCCCAGTATAAGCCCATTAAATCCTGTGATGACAGATTCTTGTGGTGTGGTCTCTATACCAAGTCTTTGGACTTGATCTAGGAGACTCTTCGATGTAGTTGTAACATATGTAGTTGGATGTTTTCCAAACTGTTTGCTGGTATGGAATCCACCAACCGTGTAGATGAATTTTGCATCATACTTTTTGGCTATGTCAATCACATCTTGACATAATTCATTCAGCTCATCGTTTTGTTGTGGTTGTCCTGGACCACCACCAAATATTATAAAATCATTACCAAATCTGTATTCCCACTTTTCTTCAGGTATCTCTATGAAGCCACCTCTGTCGTAAACATATGGCGGTCTAGTAGATTTTACATGGCGGAATGGAACAGTGCTTAAGCTTTTGTTAATAAAATTAACAACTATACTTCCAACGTTGCCCATATCCTGC
>JACNGK010000024.1:0-3912 GCA_014384145.1 Nitrososphaerota archaeon | reverse complement strand
CATGAGCTGGGTTTAGACCGTCGTGAGACAGGTCGGTCTCTGCCTGATGGAAGCGCGGCTGTCTGAGGGGAAGTTGCTCTTAGTACGAGAGGAACAGAGCAACGTGGCCACTGGTCTACCGGTTGTCTGATAAGGCAGGCCGGGCAGCTAAGCCGTTTGGATTAAGTGCTGAAAGCATCTAAGCACGAAACCCATCCCGAGACAAGACAGCCTTTCGTAAGATGAAGGTTCGCAGAAGAAGACTGCGTTGATAGGATGGATGTGTAGATCACAAGCTTCGGCGAGTGATGAGCATGCCATTACTAATAGACCAACACATCAGCACGGCCACTTACATAGAGACTATACATGACGATTCATATTTTTAATTGAACTGGAAATTATCCACATACTTAGATTATATGTGGTAATTGATCATTTCAATTAGCTGTGGGGGAGTGCGTAAGAATGAATCTGCACGAGGGTGGATGTAAAATAAAACTCCCATCCTAGTACCAAACAGTGGAGAATTTCTACCCTCATGGCATCTCAGTTTTTAGAATTTCAAAAACTCTTTTATCAAGACAATCTTAACATTTCTTATGGCTGATGATGAATTATCTAAGAATCAGGCTTACGTTTTGTTAAACGTCGATTATAAGCATCAAAAGAATATTATCAGTAAAGCTAAATCATTTCCAACCGTACAAAATGTAAAGACAATGTATGGAATTTATGATCTAATGATGATTTTAGAATCTGATGATATGGGTGCTATTAAGAAAACAATTGATGTGGACATACATGAACTTGATGGAATAATAAACATGACATCATTAGTTACCGTTGGTACCAAGGATGTCCAGTCAATTTTAGAATAAAAATTGCAAGAATTTGAAATAGTAATAGTAGGAGCCGGACCAGCAGGTCTTTCAGCTGGAATATATGTTGCAAGGCAAAATGTATCATGTTTAATTATATCAAAGGATTTGGGCGGACAGATGAACCTAATCCCAAGGCTGGAAAATTATCCTGGCGCTATTATGACAAGTGGACAAATACTAGCTAAAACACTTGAAACCCAATACTTGTCATTTAAGGGTGAGATCGTTTATGATACTATTGAAAAAATTGATGAGTCTGAAGGCGGTTTTAAAATAAAAACAACTCGTTCTGAGTATGCGGCAAAATCAGTTGTACTGGCACCAGGTAAGGTACCAAATATGTTAGGTCTTGAAAATGAATCAGACTATTTTAACAAAGGAATTCATTACTGCACTAAATGTGATGCGCCATTTTACCAAGGAAGGACTACGGCTTCTGTTGGTGTGGGAAATTACCTTCTAGAATCCGGCTTGTTACTATCACGCATGGCTTCTAAGATGTATCTAATTTTAAAGGGTGCAAAACTTGCTGGAGATAAGGATCTAGTCGCAGCAATTGAGAATAACAAAAACATTGAGATTGTTACACAGTCATCAGTGAAAGCAATTTCTGGAAATTCTGTGCTACAACAGATTACAATAGTTGACTCGTCTGGAGCTGAAAAGGTATTGGATGTTGATGCGTTGTTTATTGAAATGGGTTCAAAGATTAACCTTGATTATGTTAAACATCTGGTAAAAATAAACACAAAGGGTGAAATTGAAATAGAATCCGGTGGCATGACAAGCCACCCGGCAATATTTGCTGCTGGTGATGCTACCACAATTCCATACAAACAGATTATTGTTGCATGTGGAGACGGTTCCAATGCTGGACTTTCTGCATTTAATTATCTTGAAAAACTAAAAGGCAAGCCAGGCGTACGTGCTGACTGGAAAAAGCAGATAGGCGGTCAGGTTTTCCATTATTAATTTTAGATAAATATTAGATTGTTGTGATAATTCTATGATGTTATGGATTGCTGCTGCAGCAATTGGAATTTTAGTTGTGGCAGTTTTAATTTACAAATATACAAAGACATCAAAATATGACGTGGTAGGATTTTCTACACACTGTAAGATTTGTGGTGACAAAATTAATGGTCTGAAATGTCCAAAATGTGAACAAAAAAAGACAGATTTAAGATAAAATTACTTAAACCATTGGTCCAACGTATGACTTCGTTTCTCAATACTTTTCTTTAATCTATTTAGTGATGCCTTGACCCTTTCTTCTGAGAAGTCTCTTTCGTTTGATAAATAATCCACAATTCCCGAGTAGTCTGTATCTTTAAACTCTATTTTACCGACATTTGGTGTATCTGCCTGCAAGAAAATTTTCCTTATCTGTTTATAGTCAACTTGTTCTAATTCTTCCTGTATTTTTGGAATATCTTCCAACTTGCCATACTCCTTAATCATTTTCAGAGCAGTTTTTGGGCCAATCCTTTCGAATCCGTCAGGATTAAAATCAGTTCCAATGAGTATGCCAATATCAATTATTTGCTCGCCAGTAATACCAAGCGCATCCAAACTTTTTTGATAACTAATGATTTCAGGTTCAATGTCAATGTAGGTATTACGATTGGGAAGTTTTCTTCTACCAGAATTAGTAAAATTACGAATTAGTTTCACGGCACCAAACAATATTGAATCAAAGTCTTGGCTGGCTACTGCATCTGCCATTCCATTTTTGTTCATATATGCTGCAGTAGCTTCACCATCTGCTTTTGCCTGTACATATGGTATTCCAAATAAATCAAGAAAATGCTTGGAATCTTCAACCATAGTATCTTGCATTGATGTTGTTTGCTGTGCATATTTTTTTGCTGACTCAAGATCACCGCTAGCCTTCGCTTTTTCATACTTTATTGTAGCCTCCTTCTTACCTAGCTTTCGTCGTTCAATTTCTGCTGTTTTTAGAGATGGTGGTTTGCCATCAAAAACATATACCGGTTTAATTCCCATTGACAAAAAATTAACATTTCTGTATAGTAGACCAGTTAAATGACTCGTTACTCTTCCTCTGCTATCAGTAAGATGAAGTCCATCAGGTCCCCTGATGATTGCTAAAAACTGGTAAATTGCATTGTATGCATCAATAGCTATTATTTTTGAGGAAAATGATTCAAGATTAGTTTTTTCTCGTATAAGTAGTGCCTTGATATCTACACCCATACTAATGTCTCATTTTTCTTGTTTTTTTGTTTAGTGCTTTAATCGATTTACTATATTAGGGCGTTTAACAAAATTGCCTTGTCGGGATAGCCAAGCCTGGTAAGGCGGACGCCTCGAAATCTTATACAGGATAGCGTCTGTGCATCCGCACGCGGGGGTTCGAATCCCTCTCCCGGCGTCTTCTGATTTGGTATAACATAAAAGTGAGACAATAATTGATAACTAACAATGGCAGACATAGATACCACAAAAAATGTTTATCTGTTCACGCATGGTCGTCAAGATCTTATAGAAAAATCAACAAACGCATTAGTTACAAATGGTTTTTCAAAAGATAAAATCATCATGGCTCTTCCAAGCAAGGCTGGAGATGTAGATGATTATATGGCAATGTTATGGATGCCCCCAAATCCTGATCATATCAAGATTCAGAAAATAACTAAAGTTGAGCCAGCAGAAGCGGAAGGAATGATAGGAGTATGGAAAGGCGTTTCAAAAGATGACATGTTTGAAATTAAAATATAAAAAATAAAATTTTATTCTTCACGCCAACGTTTTATTAACAAAAATGCAAGTATTGCACCAACTACCCCAGCCAATATTATGAATTCTGTAAAAAATGTATCATTCATTTAACTCACCAAAAACATTGTAAAATATAATTTTATTTTGTATCATTTTGATCAGAATCGTTTGGTCCATCACGTGTATCAAAAGAACCACTTGGTCCTACCATGTCTTCCGGTTTTACATCTTGATCCCATCTGCCTTTTCCTCCTTTTACTAACGAAGCAATTCCACATGCAATCAACAATGCAACAATTGCAAAAAT
>JACNGK010000025.1:0-4041 GCA_014384145.1 Nitrososphaerota archaeon | reverse complement strand
AACTCAGAATATTGAACAATACATACTTGATTGGGATACTATAGTCAATGATTCATTATATGCATATGATGGTTCAGTTAGACTACAGAGTAAGTTTTTTGGTAATGTCGACTATACTGTAGAATACAACGTAGTAACAGGTTCATTAATCGATAATGGTGAACCAACTTTGCTTGGATCTGGTGTTTGGCTTTATCAGATTACTGGACATGAACAGTTTCTTGATAATTCAAGAACTATAGCCAATAAAATTGAAGAATCATATTTGTATAATTCAGGGATTGTGATGAATGTGCATCCAATTACAAACACAGTGAATATTGACGAGGGACACACTAACCAAGTAATACTTGGTAATGTAGCAAAACTTGCCTTAGTAGACTCGAATTACGCACAATTAACAAAAACAATAGCTGATGCAGTAATTGAGCATGAAATTAATCATGAAACAGAATTTTTCTATGACATGGTAACACTTGACGGAGAACCGTTATACCGTGATATGTACATGCCGTATGGAGGATCTATTGGTTTAGAATCTCTATTGCTTGCATACGAAGTAACTTCTGATGCTATATACTTGGACCAAGTCAAACGAACCATTCTTGCATATTGGGAGTTGAGGGATAAAGATACAAACCTAATCCCATCATGGATATATTCAGACACTGGGGAAATAAAAGAGCCATTTATGCAACAATATGGGGCAGGAATTTTTTTGAAGGTTTTACTTCATTATTATTATCTAACTGAAGATGAAGACGTCTACAAGATTATCGAAGATTATACTGATGCCGTTGTTGATTATTTCTGGGATGGTAAAACCTGGAATTATCGTGTAGATTACGATGGAACAGTTAGATCAAGTGTTATTGAAGCAAATTATGGTAAATTGGATGACGCATTATTCTTGGTTTATGATTTGAATCCAACCAGATTCCAAAAGGCATACAATCTAGCAAAGTCAGACTACGATTTTTCGTTTCAAGACAAAACTAGTGTAGTAAATGGTCTTGTCACTCACTCAGTAAAGGATGATGGCTCTAGAGAAAGTGTTGAATCTATGATGACTTATGCATTCATAATTAACCAGAACCCCGCAGTCAGACTGTACCAAGATACGATGAACCCAGAATATATTCAAGACATGAAAAATTTTTACGAGAAAGTTATTTCTCATCATAAAAGAGAATATGGATACATTTGGGGAATAGATGCTTACACGTTAGAAGATACTCCATTAGGAGCAATGTTAAACCAACGTGCAACAGGAATGATTGGAAATAAAATAAATTTGACATTCATTCCATCAGATGATGTAAAGATTGTATGGACCAAGATTGGAAATTTTGAAATCACAGAACCCTTTATAGTATACTTTAACGAACCTGGCAGATTTAACACTATCAGCTTTGATTATAAAGAAAAATCCATATTTTTTGAAACCATTGAAAATGAGGGAACCGTTACATTTTCAGGTGCGATAAAAAGTGTTTTAGTTGATGACCAAAGATATTCTAATTTTAACGGAAAGACACTAAACACTTTGGGAGGTAAGCATAGCTACAAGGTTACACTTGTGGATTAATAATGAATCAGATAGTTAGTATTAAATCAGGTTTAAGACCAAAGACAGACTCGGGATAACCATGAAACCAAGAACATCAAAAATAAACAGAGAAACCAAGGAAACTAGCATTCAAACTGCGGTTAATCTAGATGGAACAGGCAAGACTTCAATCCAGACTGGAATTAGCTTCCTAGATCACTTGATAACCTCGTTTGCCAAGCACTCGGTGATTGATCTAACTGTAAAGGCAAAATCTCTGGACAACATAGAACATCATCTTATTGAAGATGTAGGAATAACAATCGGAGCAGCAATAGATAAAGCGTTAGGAAACCGCTCGGGAATTACTAGGTTTAGCTTTGCCTCGGTTCCAATGGATGAATCTTTGGCGGAAACATCAATTGATTTAGTCAAAAGACCATTTACTAAAATTACACTGCTGATTAAGCGGACAAAGATAGAAGGAATTTCAAAGGAAGACATAGAGCACTTCTTTTCATCCATTACACAGAATCTAAACTCATGCATACACATCACTGTAAAGTATGGCGAAAATGATCATCATAAGGTTGAAGCGGCCATAAAGTCACTTGCGGTTGCATTCAGGTTAGCAGCTTCATCTGACAAAAAGCGAAGGGGGGTTCCAAGCACTAAAGGTGCTATGTGATATTGAAAGTTGCAATATTTGATTATGGAGCCGGAAATATTTTCAGCCTAAGAAACTCACTGGAAAAAAACGGTGCACAGGTAGATGTCATTACTGGCTTAAACAAATCAAAAGAATATTCTGGTTTACTATTACCTGGTGTTGGTAACTTTGATCCTGCTATTAGAAGTATACGTGATTATTCTTCAACTGACTTTAAAGATTATGTTGGGGAAAGCATGCCAGTACTTGGAATATGTCTTGGAATGGAGATGTTCTTTGAAAAAAGTGAAGAGGGTAAGGAACAAGGCTTGAATGTAATCGATGGCGAAGTTATTCTTCTACCAAACACAATGAAAGTTCCACATATGGGTTGGAACAGTTTAGAGATCGAACGACAAAATAATTTCTTGGAAGGCGTTAATGATGGTTCATGGGTTTATTTTGTACACTCGTACATGGTAAAGACAAAAGAAACAGGATTGATTGCAGCAAATGCAGATTATGGTATTAAGGTACCTGCAGTAATTCAACAAAAAAATTTCATTGGAACACAATTTCACCCAGAAAAATCAGGAAAGATTGGTTCCTTAATGTTAAGTAACTTCCTAAGTGAATGTAAGAAATGAAAATAATTCCTGCGATAGACCTAATGGAAGGAAAAGTAGTTCGACTCTACAAGGGTGACCCTAACAAAAAAACCATCTACAGTGAAAACCCACTGGAAATTGCAAAAAAATGGGAGTCTGCTGGTGCTGATATGATTCACTTGGTAGACCTTGATGCAACACTTGGAATGGGTTCTAACTTTGAGGCACTTGGTAACATAGCAAAATCAGTCAAAATTCCTGTACAGGTTGCTGGAGGACTTAGGAATGAAACAATTATCGAAGAGGCTTTGGAATTTGCCCAAAGAGTAGTGATAGGAACTCTTGCATTCAAGGATAAAACAGTGCTTGATAGGCTTCTAGCAACATATGGTAATGAAAAATTGGTGATATCGGTTGATCATAATGATGGTCTTATAGTTGTAAATGGATGGCAACAGACCACAAAGATACCATTAATTGATGCTGTAAACGACTTCAGCAAAATGGGTTTTTCAGAATATTTATCGACTAGTATAGTCAGGGATGGTACACTAAAGGGACCTGACCTAGAACCACTAAAAATGGTAAATCAAATCGAAAATGTCAACCTCATTGTTAGTGGAGGAATTTCCAATATTGGTGATGTAATTAAAGTGAAGGAACTGGATCCATTTGGAGTAATACTGGGTAAAGCTCTCTATGAAAATCAGGTTACAATTGAGGAGGCAAAAGGGATATGACTTTAACTAAAAGAGTAATACCATGTCTTGATGTAGCAAATGGCAGAGTGGTTAAAGGTCTACATTTTAAATCAATTAAAGATGCAGGTGATCCTGTTTTACTGGCTAAAAAATATAGCAATGAAGGTGCAGATGAACTTGTCTTTCTTGATATCACTGCTTCAGAAGAGAATAGAGAAATAATAAAGTCACTAGTTTCTAAGGTTGCAAAAGTAATCAATATCCCATTTACCGTTGGTGGTGGAGTTAAGACACTTCAGCATGCAAGGGATATACTGCTTAGTGGCGCTGATAAGGTTGCGATTAATACTGGTGCTGTAAAAAATCCCCAAATCATTACAGAATTAATGGAACTTTTTGGAAGACAATGTATTGTTGTTGCAGTTGATGTTAAGAGAAACTATAATGTAGCTGGACAAAAAAATGTATTCACAGATAACGATAAAAAATTCTGGTTTGAAGTTTTCATCTATGGTGGAAAAAAGGAAACTGGCA
>JACNGK010000136.1:0-4046 GCA_014384145.1 Nitrososphaerota archaeon | reverse complement strand
CGAGCCAAGTCACCAATTCCAAACTCATCAATGACTTGTTTGCGTTTGCTTTCATACTCTGCAATTTCTTGAGCTTCTCTCTTTTCATCACCTTGGTAAACTGTTCTAATTGGCCATGGAATTCTAATATCATATTTTTTGAATTCTTCATACATTATGAGGCGCATAGCACTTTTCACTTTGAACTGTGCTCCGTACGAATTAACATAAATCCAAACGGAAAAATCAAGAGAAGAATCGTTGAACTTGTTAAATCGCACGGTTGGCTGTTCTATATCAACATGGATGTCCCTATCACATCCACAGCTTTGTTTGTTTTGGTCAAGATACGGGCAACGCTTTTGCACAGCAACATGATTACCCTTTGAATCTTTTACCTCAAGAAGTGTTCGTTGTCCTACCTTTACTAAAATTGACGCAACTTGTTTTGGATCATTAAGATATGATACACCAACATCAACTATAGCAGGCACCAAATTAATTTCCTTTGTGAAATTAACAATCTCCGCAGTAACCAATTGCCGTGTGGGAATAATTGCAAGTGATTCGTTAAGTGCATGTCTGATGTATGTAACTCTTGGAGTTATTCTATGCACATATCCATTATAACCACTTTCTAACTGAACCCGATCTCCTTCAGTAAACACCTTATCTTTTCTAATCAAAATATATGCAAAGTAATTTTCCAATGTTTCTTTTAGTGCTAATCCAACACCCAGTGCCATGCCACCAGTAGCCGTTGCCAAGACAAAAAGATCAACTCCCCACCATCCAACCACGCCAATAACAGTGGCAACAAAAATTCCAATGGGAAGAACTTGCTTAGCTGATTTTGGAACACGTTCTTCCTGTAACTCTGCATGACCTGCTGGTTTTGAGGCAGGAAGTATTGGGTCATATCCTCGCTGTCTTTTTTCTTCTCTCCACAGATCAATGGGATAGATTTCTTGAGGTTTTGAGCCAAGTGTAAGCTTTCTTCCCGTTTCGTTATTTCCACTTAGACAATCATTGAGATATTTTTCATATTTTTTCCTCTCTGCCTTTTTCCATTCTTCAAGAGGATCCTTCCCCATCTTTTCATAACTTCCTATTGTAACACCCTTACTTGTTCGATAATTTTCCAAAAAGTTCAGCCCATCTTTTGTTTGTAGGTTTTTTTCAAATTCTTCCTTTGTCAGATCCTCTGGAGGGGTTTTTGGTGGAATCCATTTGAATATTTTATGGAACAAACCATCCTCGTCATCCTTAAAGCCCTTCACATCCTTCCAATTTTCAAAGTCTTCTGCTTCTAGTTTCATTTTTTCCGCCTTGTTTAATCCGATTGGTATTAGATGGGAAACTGTGAATCCAATGACAAGTATGTTAATTGTGTTTAGTATTTTTGCAAATGTTTCGAGAGCTTCGACTGAGCTGGGATTAATTGAGTCAGTCTCCGACCATTGCACGAATACATTTATCGATGTAACCAATCCAATTGCAAAAAAAGCCAGCATTGCAGTACGGGCAAATCTTGCTACATGCGGACGGGTATAACTGAACTTTTTCCCGTACATCCAATTGCCAAACATACGGTATCCAGATGTAAGTATAACCAAACCAACACCAAGTATAACCATTAAGACTTGAAGATCAACATCAGATGCTAACAGCTCTGAAACAGTTTGAAACTCTCCTGCGGAAAATTCGCTAATCTCTTCTACCATCTCCCCTGTTCACTAATCAAAAATAAGGCTGAATGTCGGAATTATACCAATCAGTCAGTAGTTATTTAAGCACCAATCAAAATTTTTTATAAATTTACATGCCTAGAAAATAAAAATTCGTGCCTGTTTTGCCATTTTTTACCAAGCTTTAACAATGTTATGTGGTAAAATAAGTAATGACAGAGCAGCGAACACTTTGGTCAGTAGACGAGACCACCTCCATCAAGTCTTTCACCCTGATGAATTTTCGTACAATTCCACAAATTCAGCAAATGTCGGAGGAAACACAATTTCAAATGGAGGTTGTTGGCAACGTACTTCCTTTTAAGACGAACAACTATGTCGTTGAGCAGCTTATTGACTGGGATAACGTTCCAAACGATCCAATGTATGTTCTAACATTTCCTCAGAAAGGCATGTTGATTCCTGAGCATTATGAAAAAATGGCAAGCACTTTGAGAAGTGGGGCAGATAAAAAAGAAATTGCACGTGTTGCAAACGACATTCGCTTGCAATTAAATCCTCATCCAGCTGGTCAGATGGAACTCAATGTTCCACAGCTAAAGGATGGAACAAAACTTTATGGAATGCAGCACAAGTATGATGAAACTTGCCTCTTCTTTCCAAGCCAGAGCCAAACATGTCATGCTTACTGTACCTTCTGTTTTCGATGGCCGCAGTTTGTTGGTATGGATGAGATGAAATTTGCAATGAGAGAGGGTGAACAATTAGTGCAGTATCTAAAAGAGCATCCAGAAATATCTGACGTTTTGTTCACTGGCGGGGATCCTATGATTATGAAAGCCAGCATGTTTTCTGTTTATACTGATGCCTTGCTTGACGCCAAATTACCCAACCTTAAGACAATTAGGATTGGAACCAAGGCTGTCTCTTACTGGCCTTACAAATTTTTAACCGATTCTGATGCTGATGAAACTCTGAAAAATTTTGAAAAAATAGTAAAAAGCGGAACACACCTGGCGATAATGGCTCACTTTAATCATCTTGTTGAGCTTTCAACGGACCCAATAAAGGAAGCAATCAAACGCATAAGAAATACTGGCGCTCAAATCAGAACTCAATCACCAATTTTGGCTCACATAAATGATGATGCAAACATGTGGGCAAAGATGTGGCAAAAACAGGTTTCATTGGGTTGTATACCATACTACATGTTTGTTGTTAGAGATACAGGTGCCCAACAGTATTTCGGGGTACCTCTTGTAAAGGCAGAAAAGATCTTTAGAACTGCATTTAGAAAAGTTAGCGGTCTGGCAAGAACTGTTAGAGGACCAAGTATGTCAGCTACTCCAGGCAAGGTGCATGTTCTTGGCGTTTCGGAGATTAATGGACAGAAAGTGATGGCATTACAGCTATTACAAGGTAGAGAGTCAGAATGGGTAGGTGTGCCATTCTTTGCAAAGTATGATGAAAATGCAATCTGGCTTGATGATTTAGTGCCTGCCTTTGGAGAAAAATTCTTCTTTGAAGATGAGCTTAAAACAAAATACACAAAAACTGCCTAGACAACTATAATCCCTTTTTGTACTAGATACTGAATTCCTTGCAGAAATGCAGAGTCATCAATCTGGTCTGTTGCCCACCATCCTGCGTTGTTCTTGATCCAAGCAGGGACATGTTGATCAAATTCCTGTGCTCGTTGTCCAGCATCTGGAATTGCATCGGAATCATCAGATGATTCAGACGTTTCAGTAGTGGGGATAATCATAATTCCTTCCTGGATCAGATACTGAATTCCTTGCAGAAATGACGAGTCATCAATCTGGTCTGTTGCCCACCATCCTGCGTTGTTCTTAATCCAAGCAGGTACTGATGTTTCATCAATGTTAACTCTGTCTACAACTACTGAAAAAATTGCGTTAGCCAGATCACTTCCATTCAAGTTTTCAAACTGTAATGTAATTATCCCGCTAACATTATCCGGAACATCAAATTTTATACTTGATTGCAAAAACGATAATTGTGTACTATCGTCAGTATTCCTCGTTACCTGTGCTCCAGTGCTATCACCACTAGTTCGAGCAATCTCCTCACCATCATGAAATATGGATAAATCATATCCGACAGAAACCTGCCTATCTATATAGAACGCATCTAAAATATCGATGTAAAACGTAGTTGTTGAACCAGATTTTATGCTTTGAGGCTCCCAGCTCAGATTTAGTTTATACTGTGCATTTTCCGTCATTGTAGTTAGCGGCAGATTATCTGCTGATGGCATTACAGAGAAATCCATTTTGTTAGAAAAGCCATCTATTTTCTTTGACAGTTCTAAAATATCATTTTGATTCAATACGATATGAACAACTCTGTTTTCTGCTG
>JACNGK010000026.1:0-4053 GCA_014384145.1 Nitrososphaerota archaeon | reverse complement strand
GATCTTCGTCATCGGAGTTTGTAATTACTAAAATGGATATTACATACGAAATTGCTGCACTAGTTGCACTGATAGGACTTTCTGGTTATTTCAGTGGTTTAGAAGTTGCATTAGTTAGTATTAGACCTTCAAAAATTGAGCAACTGATTAAGAATAAAGTCAAAGGTGCTAAATCACTTCGTAAACTAAAATCTAATCCAAGCAGAATGATGTCTAGTGTTAATTTAGGAAATAATTTAGCCAGTATTGCAGCAACTGCATTAGCAACTGATATTGCATTGAAATTATTTGGTGATGAGGGTTTAGCAATTGCAATTGGCGTAATGACATTTTTAATTCTGGTTTTTGGTGAAATCAGCCCAAAAACATACTGTAATGCAAATGCAACGAAAGTTGCGGTGAGAAATAGTAGAATTCTTTTAGCTTTTAACTATGCATTATTTCCAATCGTATGGGTTTTTGAAATAATCACAAAAGGAATGATTAGACTTACAGGCAGTAGTGATATACCACCTGGATTAACGGAAGATGAAATTAAAGAGATTGTTAACCAAGGATTAAAAGATAAAGCAATTGAAAAACAAGAAAGTGAATTAGTCCATGGCGCACTAAATTTTGATGACATTGTTATAAGATCAGTTATGACACCACGTCCTAAAATGTTCACATTAAGATCAAAAATGATGCTTTTTGAAGCTCTACCAGAAATAAATAAAAATGGTTTTTCACGAATACCTGTTTATTCAGAAAATAGAGATAAAATAGTTGGAATTGTTCATGTGAGAGATGTTCTAAAACACCTTGAAGGTGAGAATAAGATGATTACGTTAGAGCAAGTAATGAGAGAACCATTCTTTGTATCTCAAGAAAAGAAAGTTAGTGACATGTTGAAAGAGATGCAGGGAAGAAAAGCGCATATGGCTATAGTTATAGATGAATTTAGTGGTGTTGAAGGATGCGTCACACTAGAAGATTTGGTAGAGGAGATTGTTGGTGAAATACATGATGAAACTGATATAACAAAATCTAATTTTCAGAGAGAAGATAGTAATACAATAATCACTAACGGCGATATAGAAATTGATGAAATCAATGAAATTTTTAAAACTGATATACCACAGGGAGATGATTATGCATCATTGAGTGGTTTATTACATGAACGATTACGTGATATTCCAAAAGAAGGCGATAAAATAGTCATAGGTTCGCTTCGTATTATTGTAGAAAAGGTTCTGGATAACAAACCTGAAAAAATCAGAATTGAAAAAGTTGTAATTTAATCTTTTTTTGAAAAATATCCTTCTAGTAATTTTTTCTTTTGATCCATATTGAACAATTTTTCTGTCCGTTTTAGTGCATCTTTATAATCACGCTGAAATAGCATTGCCTGTAATAACATATAATTTTCTGGGATTACAATGCCTGTTTGATCATCAGAGTACATTAATTGAATTGTATCGCCTGTAGACGTAGTCATGTTAGCATGAATATGTAGCATATTTGTATCCTTAAAATGAAATTTTGTAGATTCAGCAAAGTCACGAACGTCTTTTGTTCCTTTAGCTGTCCATAGAATTGCAATGCCATATTCGTTCTTAAATAATTCGTGAATTTCATTTGAAGTTGGAGCGTTTCCATTGAAACGTATATCCATAATATGTAAATGCATTTGTTTAGTAGGCACTTTAATTGCTCTAACAAATAACGGCGCATCTTTTCCAAAATATGCTTTTACATCAGTCCCATGATGTGGATGTTCTGTCATTTCAATAGTATCAACAGTTTGTTTATCAGTTTGTTCAAGGTCAGCCCATCTTCTTATCAATGTTGCATCAAACCGAGATAATTTATCAGAATATTTTTCTCTCAATGGATTTAGAATTCTACCCATACCAGTTACATTACAACTTCCTTGCATTACGTAGTTTTTATCAAACGCTTCAGCATAGTTTACCCTAGAATTAAAAAGAATATCTGCTACTGATTTATCATTGAAAATGGTTTCACCACCCTGAAAAATAGCCTTAATGCCATTTGGTTCGTAAATATTTTTCTTATTAACGAATCCATTACCACCTGGTGATGCATCTATTACTAAATCACAGTCATCTAATACAGATTCGATTGAGCCCGAAATATCATAATTTTTGAAATTATCAATTTTATCTTTAGGAACATAAACAGAAAGTCCATCATCAATAACATGCTGTACTTTTTCATTTGCTGAATGTTTTCCAATTCCTACTATATCTATATCAGGATCATCTTTGATGAATTTTGCAATACGATTGCCAATTGATCCATATCCATTTACAAATATTTTCTTCATGATTATTTTCAGTGCATGCCATTTATTTACATACTGTATGCTTAACGATCCATAATTTGTAAGTTAGAAATTATTGGTAATTTTGATTTTTTAGACGTATAATAAAGACCTAAATCCTCATGATTTTTTATTGCAACCATGGAACCGGATTCAAAATTACCATCAGATGATAATATACCAAGCTTTTTTTCTAATGACGATAAAAATATTGAAGAATTATCTCATAAAAAAAATGATGTAGATAATTCATTTAAATCTACATCAAAAAAATCGTATGGAGTATCTAATCGAACTGTTCATTGGCCATCACTTGGAATTGGGGCTGGAATTGCCATTGCTTGTATTTTTTGTGGTGTATTATTAGTAAATATGATTAACACAGAATCTACACAAGTTTTAGATGAAATTACAATAAATGAAATTTCAACAACAAAAAAACCTACAATTGCATCATTTTATGACAACGCATCACCAATCTTAGGTGATCTAAATGCGCCACTTACTATGGTTGAATTTGGTGACTATCAATGTACATTTTGCAAAAAATTTTTCAGTGAAACAGAGGAATCTATTATAACAAATTATGTTGAAACTGGAAAAGTGAAAATACTGTTTAAAGATTTCATAGTTGTTCCTGGAAATGATTCAGTCAATGCAGCTAATGCTGCACATTGTGCAAATGATCAAGAAATGTTTTGGCAGTATCACTCAACTTTATATAATAATTGGGATGGTGAGGGAACTGGATGGGCATCTTTTGAACGTCTTCATCAGTTTGCATCTACATTAGGTTTAGACATGGATAAATTTTCAGAATGTATGTCTAAATCAAAATGGAACGAATTGATTAATTCAAGTAAAGTAGATGGTCGTACATTAGGTGTAAGTGCAACACCAACATTTTTTATCATCGATCAAAATAATAAAGTATTAAAAATTATTGGTTCACAACATTATGATGTGTTTCAGGAAGTGTTTGATTCATTACTTGAATGATAGTAATTTTCAGAAAAATCAACGTTGATCTAAAAATTTGTTAATAAGATCTGAAAAAATTAACAGGAAATGTATATATTCTAAGTTAGAAAGGCTAGCTCATGGCAGCAGGCATAGATGATATCGCAATTTACATTCCTAGACTTTATCTTGATGCAGGTGATTTTGCTAAAGCAAGAGGTCTAGATCCAGAAAAATTAGAGCGTGGATTAGGAATTGGTCAAATGGCGATTGTTGATACAAATCAGGATCCTGCATGTCTTGCGGCAAACGCTTGTCTAAGAGTTATGCAAAAAAACAAACTAACTCCTGACAAAATTGGTCGATTATATGTTGCAACTGAATCATCATTTGACGAATCGAAAGCTATGAATTCGTATGTAATAGGAATGTTAGAACAAGTTTACGGTAAAGATACTTTTGGACACTGTGGTGGAATTGAATGTAAATTTGCTTGCGTTAGCGGTTCATATGCATTATATGATAATACTAATTGGATTAGGGCCGGTGAGGCTGAAGATAAGTATGCACTAGTTGTTGTTTCAGATATTGCAAAATATGACTTGGGTTCAAGCGGTGAAGTAACTCAAGGTGCTGGTGCTATAGCAATGCTATTGAATGACAAACCCAGGTTATTATCATTTGATCCTAAAGTTACATCAACGTCAATCAAAAACGAGTATGATTTTTACAGACCATTTGGAAAAGAAACACCAATTGTACATGGA
>JACNGK010000027.1:0-4063 GCA_014384145.1 Nitrososphaerota archaeon | reverse complement strand
GGAGTATATCAATTTCACCACTAACAGAAATTGATTAATGTGTTTCTAAATTACTAGATATAAATACGAGGAATCAACCAATATTTTTTCTAATATATTCTAACACAGTGTTTGATATTTTATGTTCACTATGTGTATCATCCATTAAAATTTGGAAACTTCCTTTTCCTAACTTTGTCAGTTTATCTTTTATAAAAAATTCATAACTCTCATATCCAATTCCTGAATAGCAACACGGATCATTTTTATTAAAAATTTGAATGTGTTTCCTATCATCACCATATCCAGCTAAAACATACAACTCCAAATAGTTTGTTATCTTATACAAGTTAACGTTTGTTTGTTCATAATCACCTATGTCTCTCGCATCTACTCTTAGGTAAAATGGAAGAGAGCTTGCAATAGAAAAGCTATCTGAAATTCTATCATCAATGGCAGAGTATACAAGACCAATCCATCCTCCACCTGATAATCCTATAATTGAATATCGTTTAAAATCATATTCCTTATCCAAATAATTTAAATTCACTTGGATTGGGTGGATAAATAATTTCATAGGATTGAATTTATTTTTCTCCAGTAAGCTAAGCTGGTCATGAGAAATTAGTTTCATTTCACCAAATCCGTCTATCCCGACAATTGGTTGATTATTCATACCCACTAATGGCATAGTCATAGCAAGTACAGTAAAATTTCTTTCAAGAAAGAATTGAATAGTGTTACTGCCCAAAATAAAATCCCCATCATGACCATGATGGTATAGGATTAATTTTTGGTTAGATTCTTCCGGTAATAGAAGATATGAAACTGAATCTATTCCATATTCCATTTCAACAATTAGTTTGTCAATGCGTTTTAGATTTTGAAGATCATTATATCTAGAATCGTATATATCAGATTCAATTTCTGGTAATTGCCCATCATGTTGTACACGCTGCAAACTCCCAACGTTCCAGAAAAACTCTGTCAAATCATTTCTTTTTTTCTCTATGTCTAATTTTCCATCAATTCTAACTAGAGTGTTCAAATCAGATTGTGTGATAAATTGATTATTTTCTGTCGGTGCTTCTTCCTTTATGGTATCTAAGGATGAGTCTAAAATCTCATAGGGAAAAATCTTGTATACGCCCACTGTTAGCCCAAAAATGAATACAATTCCTATTAATACAATCAATGAAGGAATTAAAACAAAGGTTTTCACACCAACAGTTAAAATTTATTATTTAAAACATTACTATGAACAAAATCTTCTCAATTAACTCAATCGTTTCTGCAAAATATGTTTTAGAGTTTTAAAATTTTATGCTAATCCTTTATTCCATTCATGTTTACCTGAGATGTTGGAATAGAATTAAAATGACTTTTGACTCTTAATTTCATTCTATCAAATCCCTCTTCCTTAAACCATTGTCTTACTTCTTCAGGACTAAAACTCCAGTTAAACTCTGGATTGAATGCATCAAACCAACCATGAATATCGCCACCGATTGTTTTAACCTTCTTTTCACACATTTTGATTTTTTCCTCAAAGGATAGTTTTTCCCATTCTTTGTGTTTTTCAACAGATGTATGACCCCTATATCCATCATATTCATGATCATATTTTTTATCGTAGACCATTATGTGTAACATACCACCCTTCTTGACTTGTGAAGCTACTTTTGAAAAACCTTCACGGGTGTTTCTATTATGATGTAACACACCAAGACATAGAACAAAATCATAAACCGGATTAGGTTTGAGGTCTAAAATATTACTTACATATGCATCAGGATTAATTTCTCTACAGCGTTTAATTGCTGTAGTACTAACATCAAAACTATCTACTTTCCTTGCACCCAATTTTTGCATAGAATAGGTCCATATGCCTGGACCACATCCCGCATCCAAACAAATTTTATCAGTAAGTTCATTATCCCTAATGCCAGTTAATTTCTTAAATTCTTCTACTCGTTCTTGAGTGAAATCAAATTGTCCTTTCTTTTTGTTAAAATGTTTTTCTTCCATAACTTTCTCCCATTGTTCATCAAAATCAGGCATATTGGTAACATACATTCTCAATTAGTAATTAACTTTCCCAAGAAAGAATAGTATCTATTAAAAATCTGGAGATTTATATTGAAAATTTATGGGTGAAACAAACAGTTGAAATTATTAATCGCATATGGTGATGAGAATAAGTTTTTTCATTTAAAGGAATTTGGTATGGCATTATCGAAATTAGGAGTAGAATGTAAGTTTATCAAAGATACTGATTATGTGGTTGGTTTCCCAAGTAAAAAAATTACAAAAGTGATTAGTGGTAATAAAAAACTTAAAAAACTTATAAAAGAATTTTCTCCTGATGCTGTCTTTGTTGATAGACAAAATAAGTTTGGTCTTGAAATAATAAAAAATAATATACCGTTATTTGTATATCTTAGAGGAAACATTTGGTTAGAGCATAAATGGGCAAAAGAAACAATCTATAAAGATCCTATTATGCGTACTGTAGCAAATCAAAGACATAAGATTGCTAATGAAGTGTTTGCAAAGTGTGACGGTGTGTTTATGACTGCAGATTATCTTCATGATGTGATCAAAGAACATCATCCAAACGCAAGAACTTTTCATTTCCTTGAAGGACTTGACACATCACGTTGGTATCCATCAAAGGGTATGAAGCTAAAACATCCTTGTGTAGGATTATTGCAACATGCGTTTGTATGGGGAAAAGCAAAAGAAATGCTGGTATTAAAAAAGGCAATAAAATCAATGCCAAACGTTCATTTCTATTGGGTTGGCTTTGGACAATATCAGGAACATGTTCTGCAAGAACTAAACGCTTTTGATAATTTTCATTGGTTAGGAAAATTCCCATGGGAAGAATATCCTGAAAATGTTAGACAATTTCTAACAGAAATTGATATCTATGCTCTAGCAACAGGAATAGATACAACACCATTATCATGCAGAGAAGCAATGTCTATGCAAAAACCCATTATTGCAAGTAATGTTGGAGGAATTCCAGAAATGATTTATGATGGAAAAACTGGATTTTTGATTGACGAGGGAAATGCTGAACAGTGGATAGAAAAAATCTCGTTTATTTTGGAAAATGAAATGGCTGCAAAAGAAATGGGTAAGGCAGCAAGAAAATTAATTATTGAAAAATTTAACTGGAATACATTGGCTAAGATCTTTTTAACAACAGTGCATCCCATCATTAAAGGAAAAAAGTAGTTCTAATTTTATTCAAACATTATTTTGAGTTTTTAGTTTCGTTGTGTAATTGTTTAATATACTGAGCACCAATTTTTGCTGATTCTCCAATATTATACACCGTTTTCTCGCGTGTCTGCTTGATTAATTTGCTTATATCTTGAGTATTTTTGCCTAAAATTCTAATGAGCTCTAGAATTTCTTGTAAATTATTTGGTGAGACTATGTGACCAATCTTGTCTCTAATGGATATTTCAATGGGTTCTGCCATAATATCGCTCCAATTTGGGTTTAAGATCTTTTTTGGAACATCAATAAAAATAACTGGTCGCTCAAAAGCAAATGCATATTCTAATGAAATACCTGACCAATCTGAGATCATACATTTAGAATTATTTAACGAATCAAACGGAATAACACCTGTTTCGAAAACAAAATTAGGATTTTCTTCAAATTTTTTCTTTATTGAATCAATCAATTCGGTAGAATCTCTCAATGTTCTCAGGTGTGGCCTCACCAGAACCCTGAAATCCGCTTTTAATAACATGTCAATTAGTTCAATTCCACATTTTTCGAGAAGATTATCATCACCGTATGATGGTGCAATTATAATCAAATCTTTAGTATTGAAATATGTTGTTTGAGAATTTCTCTTATTTTCTAATAATGTATCCAATCTACCATAACCATAATTGATTAATTTTTTTTCTGACAGATCATATGTTTTTTCTATCTCCCGAATTTCTTTGACTGGATGATGACCGACCCAGCAACTTGTGTCGTAATTAACTACTGCACCCTTCCTGAGGTACGAATGAACACTGTACACTGAATGAAATAGGTAAATGTAGTGAACAGGAGC
>JACNGK010000138.1:0-4070 GCA_014384145.1 Nitrososphaerota archaeon | reverse complement strand
AAACATATGACGTTATGGATGAAATAAGAAAAAAATACAATACTAAAATTGAAATTACTTTTCCTGACGCAAGTGAAGTAATTGAGATGGTACAAACTAACGGTTTGAATCTATTCTATGAGAGTGCTGAAAATAGAAAATTATGTTGTGGTGTAAGAAAGGTACATCCTTTGAACAAAATGCTGTCTACTTTGGACGGTTGGATTACTGGTCTTAGAAGTGATCAGACTCAAAACAGACAAACATCTGCAAAAATTGAGATCGATGAACAACATGATAGTATGGTAAAACTTAATCCAATTCTTGATTGGAGTTGGGAACAAACAATGGGATATATCAAGGAAAATGATATCCCTTACAATAAATTAATTGATCAAGGCTTTCCTAGTATTGGTTGTGAGCCATGTACAAGAGCAGTAAAACCTGGTGAAGATTTACGAGCAGGCCGTTGGTGGTGGGAAAATCAATCCGATAAGGAATGCGGTCTACACATGGACCACAGTAAGTAAAAATCTTGTCCGAAGGCACTGGAGTATCTAAACCACACGGCGGAAATTTAGTAAACAGATTTTCAAACATTGATTCTTCTGGTTTATCATCAATATCAATTAGCGCTGATCTTGCAAATGATGTGGAAAATATTGCTGACGGAATATTCAGTCCATTGGAGGGTTTCTTATCTCAGCAGGATTTTGATTCTGTCGTTTCAAAAGGAAGACTATCAAATGACACACCGTGGACAATTCCAATCGTGTTGGATGTTGACGAGTCAACTGCCTCAAAAATAAAGGACTCTGGCAATGTTTTGTTAAAAAATCCTGATGGATTAGGAGTTGCGGTATTAAATGTGGAAGAGACTTTCAGTTTTGATAAAGAGAAAACAGTAAAAGGTGTTTACGGTACAGATGACAATTCACATCCTGGTGTGGCAAAAACATTGGCAATGAATGATTTTCTTGTGGGTGGAAAAATAGACTATATCAAGAGACCAGAAGATATAGAGATTAGAAAATTCAGAATGACTCCTCTAGAGACAAGAGAGGCATTCTCAAAGTCTGGATGGAAAAAAATTGTTGCATTCCAGACAAGAAATCCACCGCATGTTGCTCATGAGGTTCTACAAAAGACAGCTATAACTACGCGAGACGGCGTTTTCGTTAACCCACTTGTTGGAAAGAAAAAATCTGGTGACTTCAAAGATGAAGTGATTATAAAATCGTATGAGGCTATGATTGAGAATTATTACCCTGAGAATAGATGCAAGTTAGGAACTCTTCATACAGAAATGAGGTATGCTGGACCCAAAGAAGCGATTCATCATGCTATAATGAGGCAAAACTATGGCTGTACACACATAATCATTGGACGTGATCATGCAGGCGTTGGAAAATTTTATGATCCTTTCGCGGCTCAAAAAATATTTGATGATTATAATGATCTTGAGATTGCACCAATATTCTTTCCCGCATTCTTTTACTGTAGGAAGTGTCTTACATTTACCAACCCTAAAGTGTGTCCTCACGATGAGGAGTCAAGAGAACAAATCAGTGGCACTAAGATGCGTTCGTTGATTCAAGAAGGAAAAGCACCATCAGAATTTATTCTACGACCAGAAGTTGCCAAAGTCATCTTGGGCTATGACAAACCATTTGTAGATTAGATTTTTATCTCTGCTGAAAATTTATTGAATATGAAGTACATACTTGTTGCTTTTCTAACGTTAACAATAATTCCTGCATTTGCCCAAGAACCCATGATCGGAGATTACCTTGAACCTAGTAATCCATCGTTAGTCATCCACCAAACAGAAATTCCCTATTTTGAATTCAACAAAGTCAAGAGTAATGCGGTGATAGTAGAGTTTGAAAATATACATGCAAGCAGTTGGCAGATAGAGTTTCATAATGATTTGTTATATGGAAACCCAGAAGGGGATGCGGCAATACGCATTTATGATTCAGAGCTTGCTGGCAAATTTTTTGAGATTGGAATGGGAAGCCATCCGAGATACTCATACTGGATAGCTGCTGATGTTCCAGAAACAGGATACGTTCTTCTTTATTCAGCTTACGAAAATGGTTGGGCTCCAGGAAAACCTACAAAGATTACATATTCTGAACAAGGCGGGCTAACTGTTGATAACGGCTTGCGAACAGTACTATCAAATCTTGACATCTCACCGTTTGCAATAAAATCATATTCTGTTCACGGAATGAAGGGTTCTACTGATCCACCAGCAGTAACAGATGGTGTCTTCACTGTAAATATTATATCAGCTGACTATGGCGAAAACCCACTTTGGATATTTCCGTTTGTTATTACTGGCATTGTTGGAGCGGGGGTTATCATATTGATTTTTTCTAAGAGGCGTTCTTAGTTTTAAAATAATTACAACTGTTTCTAATTTTACATACGGTACACATTGGTGAAATTGGCTTGCAGATGTTCTGACCATACATAACAAAAGTATTGTTTATGGGCAGCCAATATTTTTTGGGAACCTTTTTTCTCAACTCCATCTCTGTCTCCTCGGGTGTTTTTGTGTCTACCAAACCAAGTCTGTTGGATATCCGGTGAACGTGTGTATCAACCGGTATTGCTGGCTTTTCAAACGCATATACAAGAACACAGTTAGCTGTCTTTCTGCCAACCCCGGGAATCTCAACCAGCTTGTCTATGTCTGCGGGAACCTTTCCATGATACTTGGTGAGAATGATATTTGCAACTTCGATTATCCGTTTTGATTTTACATGATAAAATCCAACTGACTTTATCATCTTCTCAATATTTTTTGCCTTGGCCTTTGCCAGTTTCTGCGGGGTATTGTAGACCTTGAAGAGCTCTGTTACCGCCTTGGTAGTATTCTCATCCCTTGTCCTTGCGGAAAGCACAGTTCCAATCAATATTTTGAAAGGACTGGCAGTTTCAGCCTTCTGTAAGCCTTCCAAGGCTGTGTATCTGGGTGGCTTGACATCCATCATAGTTTTTTGCATCCCATCAAGAATTCTCTTCATTACATACAGATTCGTATGATTTTTTGTTATAAGTTTAATTTTCAGCGAATAAAATGTAAATCATTGCTATCTAAGATTGAACAAGTAGAGATGCTAATTGCGCTTGGCAGGGGAGACAAGTATCGACTTACGCACATAAGAGAAACCCTTGAGAGTAGCAAGGAACTTTACATATCTGATAAGGACTTTCTAGAGAACTTGGTCAAGACTCACCTGAAAGACAAAATCTACCAAGCAAGAATCGTGTCTATATCAGAGAAACCTAATCTGTTTTGTGAAGAATGCGGCTCGGAAATTTCTGCCGATGAAAAGTTTTGTACCAGCTGCGGAGCGGAAAAGCCAGAACCTGAAATAAAACAAGAGACTGAATCAATAGAAGAACAAGCATCTGGCGGCTTTGCCTTTACTGCTGATGGTGATATAGGTGAAACCTCAACTAGGGAAACTGCACGGGAAGATCTTACCAAAAAAATTTCAGAATTGGAAACAAGACTTAAGCAAACAAAGGCAACTAGAAAAACCGCACGGATAACACTAAAACCAAAACCTAAGAAGAAATCTAGACAACAAGAACTGGAAGAATATGAAAAAAAGTATCTGGGAAAATCGAAAACCAAAGTTTCTCGGAAGACCTACAAAGTTAAGGCAACCAGAAAAACTGCGCAGATAAAGCTAAAACCACAACCTAAGAAGAAATCCAGACAGCAGGAACTGGAAGAATACGAACAAAAGTATCTGAATGAATCAGAAACCAATGTTTCTTGGAAAGCCTACGACGTTAAGGCAAAAAGGAAGGTAGAGATTCAGAACCCAAAGGCTGTAAAGATGAAAAACGGCAAGTGGGCTGTGAAGGGTACATCCCCAATCACGGGCATCAAGGTTTTTAGGATTGTTGGAAACGAAAAGCCAGCAGTCTCAGCTGAAAAAACTGCAGACAGTCCGAAGGTGAAGAAAGAACCAGCCGCCCCGGCAGAAAAACCCAAAGGCAGTCAGAAAACAGAGCCAGAAGTATTTTCACGATATTATAGGTCTCCCGAAGCTGAGAGTCCGAAAGTA
>JACNGK010000137.1:0-4103 GCA_014384145.1 Nitrososphaerota archaeon | reverse complement strand
GTTGGAAAGACGCGCTAATCGGGCTACCAAAGCTAATTCGAAGAACCAAATGGCTAGAAAGTTATTCTGATGTAATGAAGAAAAATGGATTAAATGTTAACCGACAATATCTCACATGTGGTTCGTCTGCCATCCTAACTGGCACAAAATAATTATGAATTAGGGTTTATATCTATACTTCAACCAGTAAAACAAATGGCAGAGACACCTAAAGATATTGAGAAATATTTTGAAGACTCAAAATGTAAAATATGTGGAGTTGTAGTCCAATCACATTTTCAGGGCAATAGAAAACTTCCAAAAGAAGAACATTTGGCTCAAGAGCATAGTGATTTAGAATAGTATTTTATAAAAATCTAAATGATTACTCTTTTTCTCTTTCAATTATTGTAGCAACTAACTGAATCATCATCGAATATTCCTCAATGTTTCCCTTACAAATTTCTAACATCTCGTCTCGTTCTGTAGAGGCTGGCTGTTTTTGCACATTTTCTATAATTCTCGTCTCCCGTACACGATTAGTTTCAAACCATTCCTGTAAAACCTTCAAGTCAGCAGCACTATCTTTTTGCATGTATAATTTCTAATGAAATCATTAGGATTTAGGTTCTTTTCTTGAGCAGTCTATGCATAATTTACCCATCCACCATCCTAGAGGATTCATCAAAATCCTTTATCTTTTTTAAGATTTTCTTCATAGAGTCTTTTCTGTTTAAAATCAATTCTACATCTCGCACACATTCTGTCACCACGATCTTCAGTTTCTTTAATCTCTCTACCACATTTTTTACATAATGCTTTCATGCGGAAACTCATTTACTCTCGTTATAGGCATTCAGTTCGATAATTTAAGAAGATCATCTGCTTTTCTAGGAAATCTTAACTGAAAAATTACAATTACTAGAGGTTCAGATGCATTTGAAGGAATTAGCGAGTAGTTCTTAGCTTCTAGTTCTCTTTTTTATTGTAGCAATTTTCTTTGAGGATCTAGCTTCTTTTGCTTTTGAAGTTGATTTTGTAACTTTTCCTTCAGTTTTCATACTTTTTCCACTTCTTCGAGAAGCTCGAGATTGTTGTGCGCGTGTTTTTTGTTCTGCTTTTGCTTTTGCTTTGGCTTCATATCTTTCTCTGATTTGATTACTCTTTGTTTTATTCGCTCTTGATGGATGTTTTTTTTTCTTTGCTTTGTATTCAGATCTTGATTGATTCCCTTTTTTCTTTGCTTTGGCTTCAACCATACAGAACGTAGAATTTTATTATAAATAAAGGAATTACTTTTGATGTGGACATTTGTTATCCGTAGAATGTCCTTTTGCAAAATTAGTGAAATTGTCTAATCCGATGAGTTAGGGCGATATTAGCTTAATTGCCTATTTTGAGGTAGTGTATTTTCCAGCTAAAATTATGCACACAAAAACTCCCTCACCAGATATGAATTTCGCTTTATGCCTAACTCCTTTTGGTATGAATACTGTTGATGGTGATGACACAGTGTATACTTCATCATTAAGTTGAATTTCATATTTCAGCTTGGAATTTTCAGAAATTATAAGATTGATTTCATCGGCGTTATGTTTGTGCAGCATACTATACTCTAACATTTTTTTATGCTTACCATTGACAAAATGAACTGCAACATGGGTATTTGAACTTGGGAAGCGTTTCTTGCTTAGCATGGAGAGGCGCTTTATTGGAGCAGCATTATGAAATGGAATTTTTGAAATCGGCTCACTTACACCTTTTTTTATAAATTTCTTATAGCGATTCATAGAATATCAATTTTCCAACAAAACTAAGTTAAAAACATACTTTGCTGTATAGTCCTTATGCTTCAGGACAGGACGTCTGAATGGTTTGTTCCAAAATTTGGCTCAAGAAATTTTCGAGTTACTGTAGGCTTACTGTTTTTACCATACACTAGCATTGTTACCTGCTTTGTGGCATGGGGTTCACTCTCTGGTTCTTTTGAAACAGAACGTCTCATTGCAATTTGTGTGGTTTATTTTCTTGCACTTGGGGTTTCAGCCCACCTATTAGATGCAGTTGGTGGAAAGACAAAGCCTTGGGGTGATTTGCCAAAGAGAAAACTCTGGACGGTGGCGATGATTGTACTGGGAATTGCGTTTACAATTGGCATGTACTATGCTTTCTTGGATTCGCCTTTACTATTTGCAATAGGAATTGCAGAAGGATTCTTTCTGTTTGCGTATAATTTAGAATTGTTTGGGGGAAAGTTTCACAATAACTCCTCAACAATATTTTCATGGGCCATACTGCCAGTTTTTGCCGGTTCGGCGATTCAGACAAACTCCATATCGCTTGAAACAATAGTGCTTTGTGGAATTTCGTCAGTCATAACCTATGTTCTGATAACAACTTCAAGAAAGTACAAGCATCTAAGGCGTGATAACGGCAATCATTCAGAGATTAAAAGGTGTGAGGTCATTCTAAAACTTCTGACAATTGGCGTTTTAGTGGGTACTGCAATATTTTTTGTTTTAAGATTTTAAGTCAACTACTTGTAGCTGGTTTAATGGGATTCTAGTCATTTAAATTCAAAAAAAAGTTATATCCAAATGGATAAAGACTGGAATGTACACAATATACTATAGAAATTGAATAAATTACGAAGAAACCAAATCATAGTGGGAATTGTTAGCATTTTGATAATAGTTGCAGTTCTTGTAAACATGGAGATTGACGAACAAAAGAAACTTGATAAAATTGGAGAATGTAGTGCAATCATTAGTGAGCATTTGGATAATCCTTGTGTTAATAATGATCAATGTGAGAAAAGACAAGAAGCTGAAGAACAAAAATGCTTCAATGAATTTGATGAACTGACACATAATGACCACAAGTATGATAACATGAAGATCATAGCACGGTCTCCATGACCTTGTCTATACTCTGTAGATAACATTTCTAGGCACGTTATTAACATTTTAAAAATTATTTTGTGCCAGTTAGGATGGCAGACGCACCGCATGTGAGATATTGTCGGTTAACATTTAATCCATTTTTCTTCATTACATCAGAATAACTTTCTAGCCATTTGGTTCTTCGAATTAGCTTTGGTAGCCCGATTAGCGCGTCTTTCCAACTTGGAATGAAATACCCAACCAATCGCAGAGAGGTAAGAAACAAGTTCCATAGCCCCCTGACAACCAAATTTTTGGGATATGTGAAATCATGGAAGATGATTTTGCCACCTGGCTTGAGATGTGTTGTACAATTTTTTACAAGTGTCTCTGGATCACAGTATTTTGGCAGATAGGATGCGGTAATGCAGTCAAACTTTGAATCCAGTTTGAATTCTTCTGCGTCATCAAGAATGAACGAGATGTTCTCAAAATAACTTGAATTTTTCTTTGCCACCTCAAGATAGCTTTTGGTGATGTCAATTCCTACTATCTTTGAATTGGGAAATTTTTCTGCAATTTCTCTGGTAAGAATGCCAGTACCACATGCGAGATCCAAGAAAGAACTTCCATCAGAAATCTGTTCCAACATCTTTCTCTTCCAATATTTGTCCTTTCCTAGCGTACCATATGAAACAACGCCATCATAGGTTGTCCCTGTCTCATCAAAAAATTTAGGTACAAGAGTTTTTGCCGATTCTGCCAATATTATATATCACGCATCAAGTAATTTAAAGAATAATGATTGATGGAAAAATTCAGCATGTTCTATCGAGATTAGAAAAAGACATTGATTATGAGACAGAGCATCTAGATGAAATCCCAAGTGAGAAAAGATTGAATTGCATATCAAAAAACATTGGGATGTTTTACAACATTCTGTTAAAGTCAATAAACGCCAAAAATATTCTTGAGATAGGCATGTCTGCAGGCTATTCTGGGCTATGGTTTGCTGACGCGTTAATGTCAAACAAACAACTCAATGGTCAAATTATAACAATTGACAGGGAGGAATTCAAGATAGATAGCGCAAGACAAAACTTTGAGGAGGCCGGAGTTGACTCTCTAATCAAAATTAGAAAGGGCGAGGCTAGAAAAATTTTGCACGAGATAAAAGCTGAATTCAACGAAAATTATTTTGATTTTATTTTCATTGATGCAGACAAGGAAAGTTATATTGAA
>JACNGK010000068.1:0-21485 GCA_014384145.1 Nitrososphaerota archaeon | reverse complement strand
TCATAAGACCTATTCCCGGACTCATAAAAAATTAAAGAAAGAATCTTCTAATATAGTTAAGTATAGAACAGGATTTTTTTGAATCTGATTCGAAAGGGCCCGAAGGGATTCGAACCCTTGACCTGGTGGTCCGAAGCCACCCGCACTATCCAGGCTATGCAACGGGTCCAAACAATTAAGAATTTATCAGGTCTAAATATTTGTCTAAAGTATGAAAGTTTCAAAAAAAGTTTCAGGCGTTGAGTATGCTATACGAGATATAGTTTCAGCTGCTAAGGATTTAGAAAAGCAGGGAAGAACAATAGACTATCTGAATATTGGTGATCCAGTACAATATGGGTTTCATCCTCCTGAAAATGTAAAGCAGGCTTACATTGATGCCATAAAAAAAGATCAGACTTATTATTCTGCTTCTGAGGGAATTCAAGAATTACGATCTGCAATTGCTGAAAAAGAAAACTCGAAAGGTCTTTCAATTGGTGCAGATGATGTTTTGATTACAAACGGAGTTTCAGAAGGATTGGATATGGTTATGTCTTCAATCGTTGAAGAGGGTGACGAGGTTTTGCTTCCAGGTCCTTACTATCCACCATATGCATCTTACATAAGATTACACGGCGGAATACCCATTGAATTTTCCGTGGATCTAGAAAATTCAACTCCTGATATCGCTGATATAAAATCAAAAATTACACCTAAAACAGTTGCAATCTGCCTTATCAGTCCTAATAACCCAACGGGTGCTGTCTTTGACGAGAACTCACTCAAACAACTAATCGATGTAGCAAATGAGAACAGCTTGTACATTATTTGTGATGAAATTTACGACCAGATTGTATTTGATAAAAAATTTGTAGGAATTGGTAAAGTTGCAAACAATTCTCCTGTTATTATCTTAAATGGATTTTCTAAAGTACACTTGATGTCTGGATGGAGGATAGGATACATCGCATTTAATAATTCACCACAACTTGATTCCATTAGAGAACATTTACCAAAATTGGCTCGTGTTAGAATATCAACAAACCATCCAGTCCAGTATGCTGCGTTAGAATCTCTACGAGGACCGCAAGAATACGTATCTGAATTTGTAACTGAGTTAAAAAAACACAGAGACTTGGTTGTTAGCAGATTAAATTCAATGCCAGGAATTTCATGTTCTAATCCAAAAGGGGCATTTTACGCATTTCCAAAAATAGAAAACAATCCATTCAAGTCAGACAAAGAATTTGTCTTAAATTTATTGAAGTCAAAGGGAGTGCTTGCTGTTCATGGCTCTGGCTTTGGCACCAAATATGGCAGTGGCTATTTTAGATTGGTATTTCTTCCAAACATGAAAATCCTAAATTCTGCCCTAGACAAAATTGAAGATTTTGTCAGCGGTTACAAGTCTTAGCATATTTTAGCTTTGAAGAAATTATCTTGGCTGGACATTTTTCTTTACAAATCCTAACGTTATCATAAACGCTCCAAACGTGATTGCTCCTAGTGAAACTTTTTGGGCATTAATTTCTGAATTGAAAAAAAATTCAACAACAAAATCAGGGCTCCAAATAATAATATCCCTAATTAATGTCACCGTTGCAATAACTAAAAATAAAACACCCATAGCTGTTAACCAATTTCTTCCACGGCGAGGATATTCTTCACTCATGACTATTTTTTCTATTTGTATATCTTAAACAAGTTTAATTCCAGGATTTTTCATTTTGTTTCTAATCATCGCATTTAGTAGTAGTGGAGTTGACATTTCAACAAGATATGACAATACACCAGGACCCAAATAAATTGGGCGTAACCCCTCGATTTCGTTAATTAAACCATTGACTACCTCGACTGAATCTTTATCATCACCAACAACAAAAATATCATAATCTAAAGATAAGGTAGGATTAACAAGTTTTTTTTCTGAAATCACATGAAACGCAGAAACTAATTTCGTTTTATCTTTCATATGTTTCTCAACCGTTTGGTGTGAAAATGCCTTATTGTCTTTGATCGCCATGCATTCAAAACCGACATCAGTTTTTGTCATTGGAACAATAGGTGAAATTACAACACATTGATCGCTAACCTCAGATAACAGCTGTGAGCAGGTTGCATCAATATTTTCATATGGGATTGATAAAATCAAAACCTCTGATTCCTTTGCAACTGAAAGATTATCCTTTCCTGAAATTGTTCCATTAATGTTTCCATAAGCATCTTTTGCTAGACCCGAATATTCATTTGCAGCAGTTATCGCCCGTTCTGCATCACGAGAACCAATTATCACTTCATGTTTTTTACACCATCTTATTGCAAAACCTTTACCCATTCCTCCGGTGCCACCAATTATACCAATTTTCATGAAGTGGATCTAACAATGTTATTATTATCTCTATGTAAGAAATCAAAGCAAGCTGAAAATGATAATATTCCTACGACATGCACAGGCCGAGAATAATACTAAACGCATTCTTGCGGGTCGTACTGAAGGTGTACCTTTGACTAAAACAGGTATTAAACAGGCAGAACGTATATCAGAATATCTCAAGCCTCTTGACATTTCTGCTATCTATTCAAGCCCGATAGAACGTGCAAGCCATACGGCAGAAATAGTGGCAAAAAATAATTCATTGGATCATAACTTAGATGATAGACTCACCGAAATAGACATGGGTAAGTTTACTCGTATGAATTATGATGATATGTTTGCAAAATATGGCAATATATTTTTGAAGTTTTATGAAAATGATCCGGTAATTTCTGAGCATGAAGTTGAAACATTTCCAGATGTTCAAAAACGTGTTCTAGATATGGTCGATCATGTGCTGAAGAAGCATAAGAATGAAAATGTTATTCTTGTGACTCATATGGATCCAATAAAATCAATGCTTGCTAAAGTGATGAATCTATTACCAGAAACTTTGTTTGAACTGATTATTGCAAATGCTTCTCTCACTATAATCAAAGAACAAGACAAAAAATTCTCCCTTTCAGCAATAAACGCAATGAATATTGATCGATATTATCAAACTTGGTAAACCAAATCTTCCATAAATTTTAAATTATATCGGTCAGCCACTCAAAGCAACGATAATGAGCAAAATATTTCATTTATCAATCATAATTGCGACTTTGTGCATAATCCCAACAATTAGTCTGGTCTTTGCAGCTGAAACTGCTGGTGAATATATGGATAGGAAGGCTGAAATCTGGAATCTATTCTTCCGTATGATGACAATCGCATTTGTAGTAGGAGGTGTTATAGCCGGAACTATGGTATGGCAGGTCTGGAGATTTAGGGAATCTAATCCAAATGCAAAGCCAACGGAATACGAAGAAAAGGGTGAATTGTAAAATATGGCACACTCAAACTGGGCAGAATGGATATATCTTGGTGTAGTAACTGCGCTTTTGATTTATGTTGGTGCGGAAGCATGGAATGTTGAGAGAATTATAGAACACACACCAGAAGATGCTGAACTCATCAAAGTAACTGCTCAACAGTGGCTTTGGAGTTTCGAGCATGAAGATGGTACAAAGGAAGTAGGTGAGCTTCATTTGAAAAAGGATCATGCATACAAATTTGAAATTAGAAGTATAGATGTTAATCATAATTTCAATATACCTGAATATGTTGTATTACTAGATGCAATTCCAGGAAGAATTAACACAGTCTGGTTCTCTCCTACCGAGGCTGGTGAGTTCGATATACAATGTAGGGAATATTGTGGTTTAATTCATTATAACATGCGTGCAACACTTATTGTGGAGGATGTTAAGTAAATGGTTCTAGAACTTGCAAGACCACGTCCTATTTGGCAAATAATGTTCTCAACTCATCACACGGATGTTGGACTCATGTACTTGACTTTTTCTCTTCTTGCTATGTTTGTTGGAGGTGCGATGGCTATTGCACTTCGTGTTGAGTTGTTTGCGCCTGGCGCACAACTCATTCAAGATTCTATGACTTTTAACAGATTGTTTACAGCACATGGAACTACTATGATCTTCCTGTTTTTGCTTCCATCTGCATCTGCCGTTGGGAACTATCTAGTTCCAATCATGGTAAGATACAAAGACATGGCTTATCCAAAACTTAATGCAATTGCATTCTGGATGATTCCTCCAGCAGCAGCACTTGTATGGCTTGGAATGGCTGACTTTGGATGGTATGCAAACCCGCCCTACTCTGTAATCAGTGCTCCCGCACCAGCAGCAGAGATGTGGATTTTTGGACTAAAAGTGTTGGGAGTTTCATCAATTCTTAGTTCTATCAACTTTGTCGTAACAATAATGAAGTGTAAACATCCAGACATGTCACTTGGGAAGGTACCACTGCTCGGTTGGTCATTTTTATCATCATCTATAATTGTACTTGCTGCAATGCCAACATTTGCAGCTGCACTTTTGATGCTATTAACAGACAGACTTGGTGCTACAGGATTTTTCAATCCAGGTGTGGGTGGTGATCCAATTGCATACCAACACTTGTTCTGGTTTACTTTCCATCCTGAAGTGTACGTGCTTGTCATTCCTGCAATAGGTATGATGTATGAGATCATACCTAGGTTTTCACGAAGACCTATCTTCAGTCATTCTTCTGGAGTTGCAGCTTTTATCATTCTCTCTATAGTTGCATTTGCGTCTTGGGCTCACCATATGTTTGCCACAGGAATGTCATTTACCGAAAAGACTGTATTTATGGTTGGAACATTGGCAGCTGTACCTGCTTCGGCAATGCACGTTTTCAACTTTCTTGCCACTATGTGGAATGGTAGAATTAAGTTTGCAACACCAATGATGTGGGCTGTTGGTGGAATCGCATTGTTCTTCGCAGCAGGTGCTGGTGGCGTAGTAAACACAGCAATGCCATTAGACTTTATCACACATGATTCTTACTGGGTTGTAGGACACTTCCACCTGTTTGTATTTGGAACAATTGCATTTGGTACAATTGGATTCGTCTATTACTTATTCCCATACATAACTGGTAGAATGTATAATGAAAAGTGGGGAATTGTACACTTTATCTTGGCATTTGTTGGTGCCTGCATTACATTCTTCACCCAACACATATTGGGACTGTTTGGCATGCCGAGAAGAATTTATGATTATCCAGAAATTCCAGAATGGATATCCATGAATGCGCTGATTAGTATAGGCGCTATGATCATACTTGTGGGTATGGTTATATTTTTGGCTAATCTGATTTACAGTGCAGCTAAAGGCAAACCTGCCAATTTGGAAGATCCATTTGGACTTGGAGGAAAATATTACTATCCGTTTGCACAGCGTAATCCACATCATGGCGATGGTGGATATTAGGTGATAAGATGAGCGAACACGACGAAACAGTTTACAGAACTTCTCCTGGAAGAGTTGGAAAACTTATGACAATATTGGTTGGTTTAGTTGTAGTGGGTGGTGTGATCTTCTTTTCTTTGGGAGATTACTGGATTTCTGAACTTTCCCCAGCAGGAATGACTTTTGCTGGCATCACTGATGAACCTGCTGCACCTGCTGTAGCGCAAACGGGTGCTGACATACCAATAACGTTAGACTTTATTGAATCAAAGGACTTTAGGACATTGGCTTTTAATGCATTGCCTGGTGAACAGGGAAACAACCCGACAATTAATGCCAAAGTTGGCGACAGAATAATCTTTAATATTTTAAATGCCGGAAAATCATTCCACGCATTCGGTGTTACACTGGATGAAGAAGGATTTGGTGGAATATTAGGAAGTTCAGCTGTTGCATCTCCAAACAGTCCATTAAAGCCTGGTGAAGGTGGAACTTCTGAATTTATTCCGGGCGAACCAGGAACATACTATTACATCTGTACTGTACCGGGTCACAGAGAAATGGGTATGGTTGGAACAATCATAGTAGAGTAACTTGAAGTTAAAATACTTAGCATTAACATCCTTGGTAGTTCTTTATTCTCTGATGGTTATAGGTGGATATATCTCTGCAGCAGGACTTGGATTAACCTGTCCAGATTGGCCATTATGTCCAAATGGACTTTTGCCTGATGATGAATACTTTATTGAATGGTCACATAGATTGATTGCTGCAACTACTGGAGCATTGGTAATAGCCACTGCCGTGGGTTCTTGGGTTACAGCGGGCTCTCATTGGAAGATTAGAACTACTGGAACTCTGGCAGCCATATTTGTCGTAACCCAGATAACATTAGGAGCATTGGTAATAGACACGCTGCTGCATGCCGTATTGGTATCCATTCATTTTGGTATTGGAATATTGCTTTTTGCCATGGTCCTATTGACTACATTGTTTGCATTCAGACTAAAACCAAAATCTATTCAGACTACTGCTTAAATCTTGATCTAAGCTTTGACCAATATACGTAAACGAATATTATTGCAGTCATCATTCCGCCCATTGTAACTGCAGTAATGAAAATAAACCCAAATGTATTCTGGGAGCTTATGTTAAATGTGTAAGTAAGTGGCTGTCCATCATTGGCAACATCATATAGATCAACTCTAAAAACATGGTTTCCTGACATTTCAAAAATATAATCCATTTCCATATGCCCATTTTGATACATCTTAGGCATGACAGCATCAATTTGCTCCCCATCATAAAAAATCCTAATTCCCATCGTAAATTGATCTAATTCTTGGAAATCAGTGTCTACAACTTGGAAAAGAACTTGAATTTTTTCATCAACAGCTGGTATCTCGGGGAGCGTGGCGATTTGAATTCGATGATCTCCTATCCATTCTTCTCCTGAATTAAACAATGGGTGTGCTTCAGCTCCAGGGATCAGGTTGATCATTGGCATAATTGCAAAAAATAAAAAAATGAGTTTTAGCATTTGCATTTTCTTTCTTACAAACTATAATCAATATATTGTAAAAGAATTTGCTGGCGGTATTTGCCAAAAGCTTTAAATCTTCACTGTAAAGATTCACATGCATTGACTCTAGTTAGTAAATCAATCGAGATCAAGGCTCCAGTTGATACTGTATTTACTTACTTTGCAAGACCAGAACACGTTTCTGACCAATTAAAGGATCAAGAACGTGTCGGAATGACAGTGATTCCTATGGATATCAAAGAAGGCATGGGAGTAGGAACCACATTCAGAATAATAGGAGATTTTGATGGAAAGCGTCTAACGTGGGATTGTGAGACTACACAGTTTGACAGAAATGAAAAAATCTCTGCAAAGATGATTAAGGGAAAATTCAAGAGATGGGAAATTACAAACGAGTTCAAATCATTGGGTGACAACCTGACTCGTGTAACAATGACTGTGGATTATGAAATGCCACTAGGTCCATTAGGAGGAATTATTGATAAACTCAAGTTTGCAAAGAGTGCTGAAAAAGGAATGGAGAACGCCCTTTACAACGTTAGGGGCTTGCTGGAAGGAAATGGTTCAATACCTGTATACATCACTCTTGATGCATACCAAAAACTTCTATCAGAAAAGAAGAAGATGAATAACATTCCAGTTTCTAAAGTACTCACTTCAATTCTTGAAAAGTATGATCAAAACCAACCAGAAATTAAGAATTAAGTTCCTAGCCCAAGTTTAAATAAAGATAGTACTGTTTTGTTTTTTTATGGGTCTATAGCGCAGCCAGGTAGCGCACCGGACTCTTAATCCGGCTGTCATGGGTTCAAATCCCATTAGACCCGCTGAATTTTTTTCTGATCACCTATATATCGCCACTTCAAATTTTAATAGAAAACCATGAATGATTTTTCAGAACAAGAGAAAGAAAGTTTCTACAAGGCGATCTATTCCAGAAGGGATGTAAGATCCAATTTTACATCTGAATCAATTGATACTCAAGTTTTAATGCGAATTCTTGAGGCTGCTCATCATGCACCATCAGTTGGTTTTTCTCAGCCGTGGAATTTTATTTTGGTTAGAAACGTTGAGACAAGGAAAAAAATCAAGGAATCTTTTGAAAAAGAAAAAGCTAGAAGTTCTAATCTGGTTGAAGAACCAAGGAGATCAAAATATCTGTCTTACAAGCTTGAAGGGATTTTAGATTCGTCAATCAATGTATGTGTAACATATGACCCTACAAAATCTGGTTCTTTTGTAATTGGTCGTACAAGCATACCTGAAACTGGAATGTTCAGTGTTTGCTGTGCTGTCCAGAACATGTGGCTTGCAGCAAGAACAGAGGGAATAGGTGTTGGCTGGGTCAGTATTCTATCAAATGAAACCTTGAGAAATGTATTACATATTCCAGACCATGTTGTACCAATTGCATACCTTTGTTTAGGTCATGTAAGCAAATTTGAATCAAAGCCGGATCTTAAAAAAAGTGGTTGGCTTCCACGACTAAAACTAGATGATGTCATCTATCATGAAGAGTGGTTGCAAGAAGAACCTAAGATAATATTATCTGATTAACTGTTTTACTTTTTGATTCATCTTATTTAGTGAGTTTTGCACTGCATTACTTCGCCTTTTGACTCCTGCTTGATACATGTTTATTTTATTCATCCTATGTGCAGTCATTCTTTTTTGTTCTGATATTCCGGAAGAACCTTGAGATTTCCTTGCCTGAAGTGAAGACGTAAGTGTTGTAGATTGAATTAATTCCATAAGAAGTTTTAAACTAACTTCCTTACTTTTTATCACTTTTTTTACCTCAGATTCACTCAATTTAGAAATAGGCTTGCCAGATTTATGCGCAAGTTTAACAATTTGCCCAATGATTTGATGGGATTTCCTAAATGGTATATTATGATGAACTAATTTTTCAGCTAGGTCAAGTGCTATAAGATGTCCATCTTCCGCCGCTTTTCTCATATTTTTTTTATTAATTACAACTGTTTTCAACATTGATTCCATAATCAAAAGTGCCGATATCGCAATTTTAGAAGCAGACCAGATAGCTGGATTGATCTGTTGCAAGTCCCTACTATAACCTGATGGAAGTCCCTGTATTGTTGAAAGCATAGATGTTAAATTGCCAATTACATGTGATGTTTTTCCACGTGTAAGTTCTAGAATGTCAGGATTTTTCTTCTGTGGCATTACGCTTGATGGCGAGGTAAATTCATCAGATAATTCCAGGAAAGAAAATTCTGAAGTAGACCATATGGAAAAATCTTTTGAAATCCTGCTTAAATTGGTCATTAGGATTGCAATAGCCGCAATATATTCAACTGCAGAATCCCTTGTGGTCGTTGCATCAATCGAGTTTTCAACAATTCCTTTCAGTCCTAACATTTTTCCAGTGCTAATCCTGTCAATAGGTATACTTGTACCACCAATTGGTCCTGCACCCAATGGATTTTCATTTACCCTACCATATGTGACGTAAAGCCTATCAAGATCCCTAAACAATGCGTCAGCATAAGATAGAAGATAGTGAGAAAATAGACCCACCTGAGCTTGTTGAAGATGCGTATACAGCGGAACTATAGTTTCTTGGTGTTTTTTAGCTAACACAACAAGTGATTTTATGGTATCCAACAAACATTGGCATGTAATATTGATATCATCACGGATTTTCATACGTATGTCTAATGCTACTTGATCATTTCGTGATCGTCCAGTATGCATTTTTCCGCCTGCATCAATTCCAATTTTTTTAATTATTAGAGATTCTATTAACTCGTGAATGTCTTCAGAGTCAGTTTTCTTGTCAAATTTTTCTTTTTTTAAATTTTCAAGCCCCTTAAGGATTTTTTTTATTTCATTTCTTGTTATTATTTTATTCTCGTAAAGCATTATGGCATGTGCTTGACTTCCCAAAATGTCGTAGTGTGCAATTTCTACATCATCATTTATTGATGACACATAATCCAACGTTATCTTTCCCAAGTTTTTTCCTAGCCTTGACCGATACATTGTATATACAGGTAAAAATGGCTATATATAGCATAAATAATTTTATTGTTCATGGCACAAGAACTGAAGCAACTAAGAGTGAAAATTTTCGATGAGCTATCAGCAATTGTAGACCCTGAGATAAACGTGTCAATTACTGAATTGGAATTAATTGATGAAGTTGATATTCAGGATAGTGGTGTAAAAATTGATCTGCATCTAACCAGTCCTTTCTGTCCGGCTGTGTTTGGATTTAAAATTTGTCAAGATGTACATGACAATCTTTTGAAGATTGATGGTATTGATGACGTTAAAGTAAATGTTTCAAATCATTTTATGGCAGAGCAGATTAATAATCAGGTAAACAATAGTCCAAACCCACACAAAAAAGAATAATTATTTTCTGTATCCTAACAGATATCCTCGCAGCAATTGGATTCCCATTGCTGGATCAACGCCTTTTGGGCATACTTGACTACAGGAACCAGCAAAATGACATCCCCATATACCATGACGCTCATCAATAATTTTAAGACGTTCATCTTTGCCTTGATCTCTATTATCCGCGATGTAGCGATATGCTTGAGCAAGTCCCTGTGGTCCAATAAATGTAGAATCCGCTGCCATAGTAGGACAGGCAGAATTACACAAGCCACATTTTATACAGCTTGAAAATTGGATATATTTTTCAACATCTTCTGGAGTTTGCAAAAATTCTTTTGTTCCAGAACTAATTTCCGAGTCTTCACGAATTATGTATGGTTTAATTCGTTTGTGAGTTGAGAACATTCTTTCAAATCCAACTACCAAGTCACGTATTAGCGGAAAGTTGTTCATTGGTTCAACAGTAACCACATCTGAATCCAATTCAGATATTTTTGTAAAGCATGCAAGCCTTGGTTTACCGTTAATGTTCATACCGCATGAACCACACATTGCTTGTCTGCACGAATAGCGTACACCTATCGAATGATCATGGTAGTTTTTTGCTTCTAAAATTGCATCCAATACAGTGGTCCACTTCTCATACGATACTGGAAATTCTAAGAATGTTGGAGCATGATCCTTGTCAGGATTAAATTTAGAAATTTTAAGAGTAATTGTTTTAGAAGATGACTTTACTTCTTCGTATTTTTCTTGTGAACCTAAGTCACTTGGACTTTCAAATCCTTTTGGTAATGCGCCACCTCTAGTCATGCTTCCACCATTCCCATGCTTGCCATAATTATTGTTCTAGAACCGTATGCAATAAGAGCAATCATTGCAGCCAAACATCCGTATGTAACTGCACGTTCGTATGCATTTCCCTGTTTTAACTCAAGTAAGATTATACGTAAACCATTGAATCCGTGTACTGAGATGAGTATTAGCATAGCCTCTAACACTACAGCATAGGGAATAGATTTGTAGTTTGCAATCACACTCTCAAATTCTAGGGAATTTGCGAATGATCCATGTGTGAATCTAATCATAATATGAATAATTACAAATCCAACAGCTACTAGAGCAGTCAAATAATGAATTTTCATTATATGACTTTCACGCATTATACTAGACATCATACATCACTCCCAAACCATACATCATAGCTAGTGCAGCGAGACCAATCGAAACATAAATGCATAATTTATTCTTCATGTTTAATGAGCTTGGTGTGTAAGGATAATCAGGTCTGCGTGGTTTACCAAGTCCGAATCCTGATTGCGCAATCATCAATCTAATTCCATTGCCTGTATGAAATACACACATACCAATAACTAGCGTCAAGAATATGTGACCCTCTGTGGTTTGTGTTAATTCTAACATAGAATTCCAAGCTGCTTTTCCATCAAGCAGACTACTTGTTTCATAAATATGACCAATGAAATAAAATAACAATCCAAGACCAGTAATTCTCATTAACCAATATGCTACACGTTCTATTCCATACCTACCTGGGTTGGCCATTCCCCTGATACCTTCTTTACGATCTTTGTTCATCTAGTATTTTCTCTCCACCGGTTTGTAATTAGTTATTGTAACCGGGTGTTTTTTCATGATCGGTTCCTCAGGATTATAATATGCTAATGTGTGATGCAAGAATTTCTTATCATCTCGTTTTGGAAAATCAGTTCTGGCATGGGATCCACGAGATTCTTTCCTATTGATTGCTCCAATCAAAACTGTTTCAGCTACTCTAAACATCGAATCTAATTCCATTACGTTTGAAAAGTTTGTATTGTATTCCTTCGCTTGATCGTCTACGTGCTTCCAAGTCATGGTCTTTAACTCACGAACTTTTTTCAGTCCTTCTAACAAGTCAGTTTGATTTCTATACACATAGGCTTTATCGTTTAATGTATCAGTAAGTTTCTGTCTTACTTCATATGGGTTGGCTTGACCTCTTCCTCTAAAAATGCCGTCATAGATTCTTTTTTCTTCCGCGTTTACCAAGTCGGTTGGAAATGATGCTATAGAGGATCCTTTCTCTATGTAATTTACGACCTCGTCTCCCGTTATTTTCCCCCAAACTAGACATTCTGAAGTGGAATTTGCTCCTAATCTGTTTGAACCATGAATGCTGACACATGCTGCTTCCCCAGCAGCCCATACTCCTTGCAGTTCTGAGGCACCATTTATGTCAGTATGAATTCCACCCATCATATAATGGCAAACAGGGCGAATATCTAATAGATCTTTTGCTGGATCCACACCTGAAAATTTTAGTGATATTTCACGAATGCCACCAAGTTTTTGTTTTATTACTTCATCGCCAACATGCCTAAGGTCAAGCTTCATACAATCTACTCCTGTTTCATGCTTGAATCCACGACCCTCCTTAATCTCAGTCATTATTGATCTTGATACTATGTCTCTTGGAGCAAGTTCCATTAGTTTGGAAGCATATTTTTTCATAAATCTATCACCATCCTTGTTGAGAAGATAAGCTCCCTCTCCTCTAGCACCTTCCGTTATCAATATGCCGGAGGGCATAATTCCTGTTGGGTGAAATTGGACAAATTCCATATCCTTGAGAGCAAGCCCTGCCCTGTACGCCATATCAATACCATCAGGCGTAGATGAATATCCATATGTTGAAAAACTGTAAATTCTGCCCGCACCGCCAGTTGCGATGATTAATGCCTTGCCCTTAATGACATGGAAATCACCATTAGACAATTCAATCGCTGTAATACCAGCAAATTTTTTCTCATTATGTATAATAGAAGTTACAAACCACTCGTTGAGAAATTCAATATTATCAAATTTTTGACATGTATCATACAATGTTTGCATTTCAAAAAATCCAACTTTGTCTGACGCGTATGTTGCCCTAGGAAAACTATATCCACCAAAAGCTCGTTGACCAAGTTTACCATCCTCTCGTCTGGACCATGGCATACCCCAATGTTCAAGTTGATAGATTTCATCAGGCATCTCTTTACAAAGCCGTTCTGCAGCATCTTGGTCTGCCAGAAAGTCACTACCCTTTACTGTATCATAGATATGTGATTCAATAGAATCACCCTCATCTGGGAACAGTACTGCTGCAGTTCCTCCTTCCGCAGAAACGGAATGAGAACGCATAACTTGTACTTTGGATACTACTGCAATCCGTATCTTGGAATTTCTTCGCGCAGCTTGAATTGTAGCTCTTAAACCAGCAAGACCAGAACCAACAATAATCAGATCGTATTCAATAGTATTAGTCATCTTGACATCACATCTGATATTCCGCTAAATATGAGTGTAAATTCAATTAAAGATCAAAACAAAGCGTTAATATATATCACTAGTGATATCGCCAGTGATGCAATCTGAATGGATTCAACGTGTTGGCAGTTCTGTTCCAAGGGGATTTTCACGACATTTCATACTTGAAACACTCAAAAAGAAACCACATACAGGAAAAGAGCTTATTGATTTTGCTATAAAACAAACTGAGGGGAAATGGAAACCTTCCCCAGGTCTGATTTATCCACTACTAGGAAGGCTATTGGATGAAAAATTGATACAGGAAACTACTGGCGGCAAATACAAAATAACAAAAAGAGGTACTACAACAGCAGACGATCTAGAAACAATCAATAATATTGTAAAAAATCAACTTGACGTTTTATTCAGAATTGGTAATGTGGGTAGATTTGTAGCGCTTGATATGATAGAACGAGTTTATACCTTAGGCTCAGTGCTAAGTGAGAATGCAAGTCAAATGTCAAAAGAGGAGATTGAAAAATATAAGAAATTCTTAAAGTCTGAGATGGAAAAAATGGAAAATCCACCTAGTAAAAAAGGAAAGAATGTCAAGATAGACTAAATCATAAATAATTCAAGCAAATAGACGATCTGTGAAAAGCATAAGAAAACTTCTACAAGATAAATCAAAGCCATTAGTGATACCTGGAGTTTATGATGCAATAGGTGCTAAAATCGTAGAAAAAGTAGGTTTTGAGGCAATGTTCCAGACTGGATATGGAACTTCTGCTACTCTATTTGGTATGCCTGATTATGGTTTTATTGGGTCTACTGAAACTGTTGATAATGCACGTAGAATTTGTCGTGTAGTATCTGTTCCTGTTATAGTGGACGCAGATACCGGTTATGGAAATGCGCTTAGTGTATGGAAATTAGTTCGCGAATTAGAAAATGCAGGAGCATCAGGTATTTTTTTGGAAGATCAACGATGGCCAAAAAGATGCGGTCATATGCAAGGAAAAGAGGTTGTAACTAAAGAAGAATACACAGAAAAATTGCAAGCTGCATTAGACGCTAGAAGTAATAAGAATTTCATAATTGTAGCAAGGACTGATGCTAGAGCAACTGAAGGATTAGATAATGCTATTGAAAGAGGATTACATTACAAAAAAATTGGTGCAGATGTTATCTTTGTTGAAGCGCCAAAAACGATTCAAGAGATGAAAAAGATTGGAAATGATATTCATGCACCTCTTGTGGCTAATATGATCGAAGGTGGTACAACACCATTAAGTTCTGCAACTAAGCTTTTTGAGATGGGATTTAAGATTATTTTATACCCACTTTCAGTTTTATTTTCCAATACATATGCAACGCTTCAAATTTTGAGAGAATTAAAAAGATCAGGAAACACTAGAAAATTAAATAAAAAACTTGTAAATTTTGATCAGTTCAATGATCTTGTGGAATTAAAAAAATATAGAAAATTAGAAAAACAATATAAAAAATAAAAAAACAGAGTAAAGGGTATTAATTCTTTCTCTTCACTTCGATTTCTATAGTAGAAACATTTCTTGTTCTTCCATCTTGAGACTCCAATGCTTCAGAGCCAAGCTTGATGTTTCCTATAGTGTATCCTGCGTTTTCTGTCTTACGTGATATTATTTGTGACACGTCTACAGCACGACCAATACTCATTCCTCGTGCCTTGATAGTTACAGATGGAATATTAGCCAACTGGATTAGTGTAGATGTGACATAAGCCATCAATGGTTTCTTACCAATGTATACGGTATCTCTTGGTCCAGAAGACTCAGTTCGCTTTGTTGTTTGAGTTTGTTCGGTTGTTACAGTTGCAGTACTTGCTTCATTTGCAGTATTTGCCTCATTTGCGTCGTTTGACATAGGGCAATTATGATTTAGTATAATTTAAACCTAGAATCACTGATCTGGTAAAGCAATCATTAATTGAAATTTTTACATACTTTGTGCAAAGTATGTATATTAATGAACGAAGATGTGAGAACCCATCAAATTTTAGATTCTGGTTCAATGGAAGATAAAATCATTGTTTTAGAATCTTTAAGCCAATCCAGCGATCAAGAAACCATCAACAAAATAATATCAAAACTTGATGATTCGGAAATAGAAGTAAGAGGTGAAGCATTTAGCTCTCTTTTCCTTAACAAAAATGATATCTCTGAATTTTTGATTGATGCTCTAAGTTCAGAAAATAATAACATTAAGGGATTTTCAGCTCTCGTCTTGGCTAACAGAGGAAATTCAAATGCAATCTCTATTCTTGAATTGTTAACAAAAGATTCCAGTGGCATGGTTAGATCTTGTGCTCTCGGCGCATTAGGACATCTTAGGGCAAAAAAAGCTAGCAAGGAAATTCATAATTGTATATTTGATACAAATATTGAAGTTAAAAAAAGTGCAGCATATGCAACTATTCTGATAGGAGAAAAGTTTTCAGAAAAAGAAAAAAAAGAATTAAAAAAATATGATGATAGTGATTTTGAGAAAATTTTAAGATATTAAAAAATGGTGGACCGGAAGGGATTTGAACCCTTGACCTCACCCATGCCATGGGCGCATCCTACCAGGCTGAACGACCGGCCCAATGAAAAATCAGCATATGTTTATACCTTTTAGGATTTCTAATTGATTTTTGACTATTCCTTAACTAAGGATTCTAAACAACACGCTTCATCGTTGCCTCAATAACTGGAATTTCTGGACTAACCATTTCTTCTGCAGCAGAGGCTGCATTCTTTCTTTTCTTTGTATTTTCTTCTAACATCTCATTAATTTGAGATGGATTTACTAGTTTTATTTTTTTAATAGTAGCTATTTGTTCATCAACTGTTCTCGGCTCTGATAAATCCATTATCAACGTCCCTTTCTTTTTATTCTTCATAATTTTCTCAATTTTCTTAAAAGTAATTAGGAAAGCATCAGCAGTGGTTGCAACAAAGATAATGTCGAATTTGTCAAAACCTAACATAGCATCATTAAATTCTATAGGTTTTCCGCCTAATATTTTAGAAAAACCAGTGGCTCGTTCAATTGTCATACTGGTAACCTCAAACGTATAATTATTTTTATTAAGAGTTTTAGCAACAATGCCAGCTGTTTCACCCGTACCTATAAGCAGAATTTTCTTCGAACCAACATTATCCATGGCTTCTTCAGCAAGTTTCACGGACATATCCCCAATTGATATTACTTCTTTACCAATTTTGGTAGTGTTTCTAATATTTGCTGCAACATGTAAAATGGTATCAAACAATTTATCCAATATTTTACCAGAAGTTTTAGCTTCTTTTGCAATTGATATAGATTTTTTTAGCTCTTCAACAATTTCTTCTTTTCCTATAACTAGTGAGTCCAAACCAGACGCTAATCTTAGAAGATGATCATAAACATCAGCATCTTTGTAAATCTCTAGAGTTTGGTCCCAGTGATCAAGATCAAATTGGTTTAGTTCTACTAGCGATGACCAAGTTGATAAGATCTTACTTACATCAAGTTTTTTTCCTTGTATCTTTGCCGGAGTTCCGTCAGTTTCGAAGTTTCGTCTCGCATCAGGTATTTCTCCTGTTTGTATACCACCTACAGTAAAAACTTCAACCCTACTAGCAGTCTGAACAATTACGCATTCCGACACACCAGCATTTTCTATAAAAGATTTACATGCAGCAGTAACATCTTTGAATGAAAAATTTGTTAATTTATGAAGCGGAATATTCTTAAAAGTAATTCTTGCATTCATGATTTGAAAATTATTTTCAGTCAATTCATGTTACCTTTTATTCTCGAAGTGTATCTCTACCGCCTTTTGCAGTTCTGAAAACATTCATTCCCATGTTATAGTTGTCATATAAATAATTTAATTTCTTTAGGTCAAGTTTAGCCAGTTCAATTTCCTGCTGAGTGGCTTCAGGATCGTTCAAAAGTTTATCCAGTTTCTGTTTAGCTTCTTCGATCAAATCCGTTATACCAGTTTCATAATTTGTGGTTCCACCAAATTCAGGGCTAAGTACATTTTCTGGGTTGTATTGTGGTGTTTGATCTTTTGGAGTCTGCACTTTTCTAGTAATCTCTTCTATTTCATCTCCCGTAAGAATAGATTTTACTGGTCCAGTGTCCATTAAGAAAAATTCTGGTTCCCCCATTTCTCTTCGAAATATACGATCCTGTTCGTGTCTATCAGAAAATTGTCCTGTCGGTCTTGCTTCTCCAGCTTCAGCCTTTGCTGCTTCATATTCTGCCTTCCAAACCGCTTCAGATGTTGCCCTTGCCGCTTTTGCTTTTTCCTTTGCCGCTTCATATGCTGTTTCTGTTGCCGCTACAGCTTCCGACGCCGCCACTGCATCTGAAATTGTTGTTGATCTAAGTGTGCCATCATCAGGTTTTGCTTGCTCCGCTTCTTCCTTTGCTGCTTCGAATTCTGCTTTTGCTACAGCTTCTTCCGCCTGAGCTTCTGAAAGTGTTGATGGTTCTGATTCTTCTTTCTTATCGGACACAAAAATTAACTAAGTCTGGCTAAATTTTAACATTTATCATTCCAAATTCTATTTTTTGTAATATTATAAAAAAATCAAATTAGGCATAACTTATTTTTGTGAAACTTATTAACCACTAATGTCGGATCTAACGAATATGGCTATTGACAAAAAGGCTACTTTGACATATGTCCAATTAATGAAGGAAGATCTAGCAGTTTTTAGGCTTGTTCCGGAAGATGGCATAATTCCAGATTATGAGACGGGTCAGTTCATTACTCTTGGCATGCCCATACCTAGTGAAGACAATAAGCTTATTCGAAGAGCATACTCGATCGCTTCACACCCTGAAAATAAAAAATTCATAGAATTGGTAATTAGGTGGGTTAGAAAGCCACTACCAGGTCGTGTAACAACTGCGTTATTCAACTCAGGTGAGGGTAGTGAAGTGTCATGGATTCCACCAACTGGTGCTGCTCTACAAATTAGTGAAAAGTTAGCGGATGGCAGCAAGGATAACAGAAGAATTGTTTGTGTAAGTGGTGGAACTGGAATTGCACCATTCATGGCATTTGCTAGGCATCTTCATGCAGTAGGTGATCATAGACAGCTTGTCTGCTTACATGGTTCTAGCTATGTTGACGAATTAAGCTATAAGGATGAGTTGACTGCTCTGGATCAAGAAAGTATAGACAGAGGTTCTGACAAATGGAACTTCAAATACAGAGCCGCAATTAGCAGACCTCAAGAATGGTTCAATAGGTCATGGACCGGTCAAACAGGAAGGGTTGAACAATTTTTAAAACCAACTGATAGTGGCAGATCACCTCTTGAAGAACTAGTTGGGGAAAAAATAACTCCGCAAAATACAATTTTTTACGTTTGTGGTTGGCAGGGAACAGTTGATGGTGTTTTAAATTATGTACGTCCACTTGGATTTCTATTAGAAAAAGAAAAAGACAAATCCAAAGATGGAAACTTTTCCGTAAAGTTTGAATCATACGGCTAAGATAACTAAAAAAATAATACTGCTGAATTTAATCTACTTTTGGGAACGTAGGTTAGCTTGGTATACTGCCAGCCTCGGGTGCTGGAGATCATGGGTTCAACCCCCATCGTTCCCATGGCAAATCAATCATTGAAATATGACTATAATTAATAATGCATAATTGACGATTTGTATCTATCTTGCACATTTGAATCCAATGACGAATGCTCACGTTGAGATTATTGAAGAGCAAAAAAAAGAAAACAAAGTAGTTGTAATGCCTGTGCGTTTTTTAAATGGGGAAAAAGAGATCAACAGCAAAAGTTTTCCATTTAGCTTTGAAACTAGAAAAAAAATGATTGAATCAGTATTTGGTGACTCGGTGACAGTTTCGTTAAACTATACATTCTTTGCACCGTTCAAAAAATATTTTCCACCACTCATTTCACCAAAATCATGGTCATTAAGAAAACAAATCCTGCAGGAAATTGAAGATGATTACTTTACATACACTGGAGACAAGGCAGAGGGTCTTATGCTAAAATTATACAGATTAAATCCAAAAGTGGGAACTAGAAAGTCAATATCTGCAACATCGGTAAAAAATGAAATGTATGCAGCAACCCAAGGAGATAAATCATCATGGGAAAAATTTGTGCCCTCAAGTGTTACTAAGATAATAAACGAAAATTGGGAAATAGTCAAAAAATTTGCTTCTGAAGAAGACATGACTACCAGAGTAGCTGGAATGAAATTTCCGAAAGAAGGTTACAATTCAAAATAGATTAATTATAGACTACTGTTCAAAATTTTGTGAAATTTCCTCTTTCAAAATACATTTGGTTTGATGGGAAACTTGTGCCTGTAAATATGGCCAAAGTTCCAGTCACCACCCATGCAATACATTATGGTACGTCGATATTCGAAGGAATTCGGGCATATTGGAACTCAAAAAACTTGCATGTTTTTAGATTAAAAGATCATGTTAAGCGATTTAGAAATTCAGGAAAATTTTACAATATTAAATTAAATTTTTCTGATAAACAAATAGAAAATGCTGTAATAGATCTGTGCAAGAAAAACAAAATTAAAAAATCATGCTACATTAGACCGTTTTATTTTGTAGGTCAGTATGGGATTAATTTTCACGTAACCCAAAAAGCACCAACGCATACCGCCATCTTTGCTTTTCCGTTCGGTGATCTATTCAATAAAAATGGTATAACTGCAACAATTTCAAAATGGAGAAAATTTAGTGATATGTCAACACCTACGCAGGCAAAGATGGGCGGTAATTATCTAAATTCTATTTTGGCAACACAGGATGCAAAACAAAGGGGTTTTGACGAAGCAATTCTATTAGATCAGTCTGGAAATGTAAGTGAAGCACCAGGCGAAAACATATTTCTGGTAAAAAATAATATGTTGGTAACTCCATCGCTTAGCTCATCCGCACTAGATGGAATTACACGAAGATCAATTATCACTTTAGCTAAAGATATGAAGTTAAAAATTAAAACACAAAAAGTTAGTAAAAAAGAATTAAAAATGGCTGATGAGATTTTCCTTTCTGGCACAGCTGCAGAAATTACCCCAGTCATTAAAATAGATAAAAAGAAGATAGGTGAAGGAAAAGTTGGAAATATAACTAAATTGTTTATGGCTACTTATTCAGACATCGTAATGAATAAAAGCGAAAATTATTCTCACTGGTTAACTGCGGTGTATTAATTGAAAGTTATTCAGATAGGAGTTGGAGGATGGGGAAAAAATCATTCTAGAGTACTTTCAGAATTTGGCGTGCTTTCTGCAGTATGCGACGCAAACTCAGAGCGTGCAGAAGAGTTTGGGAAGAAATATTCTGTTAATTTTTATGATTCGTTTGAAAGTTTATTGGAACAAGAGGAATTTGATGCAGCATTAGTTTGTACACCAACATTCACACATTCAGATATTACTACAAGATTAATTGAAAACAAAAAACATGTTTTCGTAGAAAAACCAATGACGTATCTATCTGAAGACGGCCAAAATCTTATTGAACTTGCAAAAAGAAATAACGTAATCCTCACTTGTGGATATATAGAAAGATTTAACCCAGCTGTCGCTTCTGTAAAAGATTTTATTAAATCACAAAAATACGGCGATTTAATCAGACTTGAATTTTATCGTGAACACAGAATGCCACAACATATCAAGGATGTTGGGGTCATTTACGATACATCTGTTCATGATATTGATACAGCAATGTGGTTATTTGATGAAACACCAGAACTTGTTTTTGCCATTGCAGGTAAAATTAATCATGAACATGAAGACTTTGCTACCATAACACTTGGTTTCAAAGATAATAAAACTGCAACAATTTCTTCTAATTGGATTACTCCGATACGTGTGAGAAATTTTAACGCTGTTTGCACGGAAGCGAGAATATTTTCTGATTTCATAACTCAAGAAATTCGAGTTGAGACTGATAATGGTACAGAAACTC
>JACNGK010000116.1:0-4163 GCA_014384145.1 Nitrososphaerota archaeon | reverse complement strand
CCAATTCCTTGTGCAATTAATACTACATTTTCAATTGTAAGATATCCTCCAAGATATAGAAGTCCAGAGCCAATGGCAACTAGTCCAACTGCCTTTGGAATAGATGATTTTTGAGCTGCCGGATCTTCCTCTTCCTGCTTCCGTTCTTTTTTAGCCCTTGAAAGTGTGTAAACTGTAAACGCAATTAATCCAGCAATCAACAAAACCCCATCGTACTGTGTGATTTCTCCATCCACAGATATTGCAACCAAGAGTAACATAACGCCAATCATAATTGGAATTTCTTTTCTTGTAGTTGCCTTGCTTACTATCAAAGGAGAGATGATTGCGGATATTCCAATTACCATTCCTATGTTGCTGATGTTGCTTCCAACTACGTTACCCAAGATTAGATCCGTATGCAAGCCTACTGCAGCTGCCACACTTGCGGCCAGCTCGGGAGTTGATGTTCCATATGCTACAATTGTTAAACCGATTACCATCTGACTAATCCTAAGTTTTTTGGCAATAGATACACCGCCACTCACCAACCAGTTTCCACCGAAACACAGCATCGCAAGACCCACAATGGTTAGCAATACGTTAATGGCGATTTCCACGTGAAATCTTGAAATTGGTTTGTTTAAAACAGGCGTCTTACTGAAATTTTACACTTGAAACAACCAATCTAGATCTAGTCATAGTAGGATAGCTCTGGATATAGCTAAATCAGCTCAAAAAAAACTCACGTTAACGTTAATAAGGTAATTTACCGTACAATACCGTAATGAGAGCAAGATTGACATATGTCCCTATTGAGGTAGCAGACCAATTTGATGACTTCATAATACAGAGAGATGAGCAAGTGTTAGATGCGGTAAAGGCCAGAACCCGTGACTATAGTACTTTATCACTTCTCAAACTTCTATACCAAGTCCGCAATAACTCTATAACATTCTCTGATTTGTATGCTAAATCAAAAATTAGAATGAAAAGATCTTTCCTAAACTATCTGCACCTATGTCTTGACTATAAATTCATTACAAAAAAATCAGTTGGCCCAAATGTTATTTACTCTATTACGGAAAATGGTACCACCATGCTTGATCTATTTATGAAAAATCGTGACTAGCATTATTATTCAGTAAAAGAATAATTAGCCTACCAAAATTCAACAAAGTGTGAAAGATAGATTATCTTCGGATAACGAAGTGTATGAAATCAAAAAAACTATTTTGAAAAGCCCTATAGTATTTGCGGGATTTGTGGGTGCTGGTCTTGTGGGTCCATTAGCTGTTGGTTGCATGATTGATAAGCTGAAAATGAAAGAGATTGCATATCTTAGATCAAAGCATCTGCCTCCATCAACTGTTTTCATGCAAGGACGACTAAGACATCCATTCCGTTTATACTCAAATAATGATGGAACAATCTGTGCAGTGATTTGTGAAATTACACTGCCAATTGGATTGCATGATATTGTTAATACAATTTTAGATTGGGCAGAAAAAAATGGCTCGCATGAAATTGTGATTCTAGACGGTGTTGCTAGTGCAACTCATGATGATAAGGCGTTTTGTGCTGCAGAAGAAGACCTATGCCGAGTTATGGAAAATAATAATATCAAAATGATACCACAGGGATTTATCACTGGCGTTGCTGGTGGATTACTAAACGAATGCTTGGTACGAAAAATTCAAGGGGTTACTCTACTGGTAAAAGCAAACGATAAGGGTCCGGATCCACTTGCAGCTGCTACCTTGGTAGAGGCTGTCAATAGAGCATATGATATGAACATTGATACAACCGAACTCAGAAAGGAGAAAAAACGAATAGATGCTGACTTTAGGGAACTCTCAGATAAATATACAGAGCACAGAAAAATAGACTCTAACATGTACATGTGATATGGTAACTACATACAAAAAAGCAGGGGTAGACATTACTGAGATTAAAAAAAGCCAGCGTGCAATTGGACAAATTATATCATCAACTCACAAGATACAAAAATTAGCTAAAGTGACACATGGCTTTGGTCATTATGCCGGAATAGTTGAAATACCTGGGAACAAATTTTTGGCTACACATACAGATGGAGTAGGTACAAAGATCATAATTGCAAACATGCTGAAAAAATACGATACAATAGGCATAGATTGTATAGCAATGAATGTAAACGACATAATTTGCATTGGTGCAACACCAATTTCATTTGTTGACTATATAGCTGCGAATAAAAATAATCAGAGTATTTTCAAAAAAGTGGTTAGGGGACTTGCAAAAGGTGCAAGGCAAGCACAAGTGCCAATTATTGGTGGAGAAACTGCCATAATGCCTGATCTGTTTTCTGGAAAGAGTTTTGCAATGGATTTGGCTGGCACTGTTGTAGGAATTCTTTCAAAAAAGGATATGATGCTTGGAAAGTCAATTAAATCTGGAGATGCAATAATCGGGGTCAAAAGCAGTGGGCTTCATTCTAATGGCTACACACTTGCAAGAAGCGTGCTATTATCGAAATACAAACTAAATTCCAGAATAAAGGGAATAGGTCATCTAGGCAGTGCTATGCTAAAGCCTACGGAGATTTACGTCAAGCCGGTATTGGAGGCATTGACAAAATGCAAGATCCATGGACTTGCGCACATTACTGGTGGCTCGTTCACCAAACTCTTACGATTAAAAAACATTGGATATGACCTGGACAATCTTCCCAAAACGCCTCCACTAATGCAACTGATTCAAGATTGCGGAGTAGAAAGCAAAGAAATGTACAAGACATTCAACATGGGAATAGGTTTTTGCGTAATTGCACCAAAAAACAATGTTGCAAAGATTAGGTCTATTTTCAAAAAACACAAGTTTGTAACTTACGAAATAGGCAAAATTACTAGTAAAAAAGGAGTTTTCATCAATTCCAAAAAAATTGCATAGAAATCAATAACATCTTGTCTTAGAAATTTTACTAGATTTTGCTTATATGAGGGTATTCTAAAAAGATCACATAATGACAACAGAAGCAATCTTCATTGAAGTTATCATAGGAGTAGGAATATTGTTAGCTGCCGCAATAATGATGGGCGAATTATTCAGTAGAGTAAAGCTGCCAGTCGTGTTAGGGCAATTAATAGCAGGAATGATTATTGGGCCATTTGCACTAGGTGCATTTTTGCTTCATCCAAATACAGGAGAATCAATTTTACAAATCGGACCAGAACTTAGAACACTTGGAGAAATTGGTGCAATTGTAATTTTATTTATGGCAGGATTAGAGATGACACCAAAAGAATTTTTGCGTGGCGGAAAGGCATCATTTACAGTAGGAGCTTTAGGAGTAGTAGTTCCATTCATTGCAGGATTTATAGTATTCCAGCATTTCGGATTTGATGCATTACAGGCAATGATGATTGCCACTGCACTTACTGCAACAAGTATAGCAATTTCAATTCAAGTGCTAAAAGAGTTCAATAAGATTAAATCGCCTGAGGCTCGTTTAATTATTGCAGCAGCAGTTGTAGACGATATTTTGGCAATTGCAGTATTATCTGTCGTTGCATCATTTGGAGGTGCTGATGCATTAGATACTGTAGATTTAATAGATGTTACATTTACAATTCTTAAGGTATTAGCATTCTTTGCAGTAATATTAATTGTAGCCATTTTCGTAATTCCAAAAGTTATCACACCAAGATTATGGAAATCAACTGGAAGTGTAGAAGGAATAGCAACGGCATCGTTCTTTGGAGCAGCAGCAATTGCAGGAACACTAGGATTATCTCCAATAGTAGGAGCATTTGCGGTAGGAATGGCTCTTTCAGCTACATCAGCATTTGAGAAAATAGAGAAGTTCATTAGTAGGATTGGATTGATTTTTGCACCCTTATTTTTTGCGATAATTGGTGCACAAGTAAATTTCACAACTATAAACTTAGATATATTGATGTTAAGTGGTGTTGTAATCGCAATTGCAATTGCAACCAAATTATTTGGATGTGGATTACCATCAATCTTATTTTTGAAAAATAAAGCTGCAGGAATGAGAGTAGGAATAGGAATGATTTCAAGAGGAGAGGTAGGATTGATTGTTGCAGGAGTTGGATTATCATCAGGAGTACTAACAGGAGATGTATACACGACAATTGTTCTCATGGTAGCAGTCACAACTATAATCACACCAATTTGGTTGA
>JACNGK010000035.1:0-4188 GCA_014384145.1 Nitrososphaerota archaeon | reverse complement strand
AGAATGGAAGGCTGATATGTGTTTAGCCACTTCGCCCGAAAACGCATGCATATGAAACTCTTTTCCATCATCAGATTTTAACAAAAGTAACCCCTCAATGCCATATTCATCAACAAAACCAATGTGAGTGATTTTCACTATATCATAATCCTTCTCTTGGTTATCATCAATTTTCAAGACGGAAATCCTCATTTGGTAGGGAAATGGCTTTCTAATAAGCATAAATTATAGTTTGTAAAAATTTTTGTTATAGATGGAAAAAAATAAAACAAAAACAAATGACAAAGCGTTTATAATTATTGGTTTCGTTGTGATCGGTTTAATTTTTGTATTGTATTCAAATATAGATGATTTTTCAATATCAGCAGATTCAATGCAGGCTATTGAAAGACTGGCAATTGGATTCTATGTTGTTTTATTGATGTCATTTGGTACAATTGGATATGGTATTTATCGCTACCATCAACGAAAAGCTATAGAAAATACCAATGGAATTTTAACCATAATTGCTAAAACTACTATGAATTCTAAATCAAGAAAAATATTTGTTGCAACATTCATTGCTTATGGCATGTTTTTTTCCCTAACGGCAGGATTAATTGTATATCAGCCTGACATGATATTTTCACATCATTATGATGCAGTTGTTCCATCAGCACACATGAATGCATGTTGTGGAGAGCCGGGATATATGCCAACAATTATTGTGTATATGACGGAGCACATTGGTCTACAAATAATTCCGATAAACTTGGTACTTGTTGTAGTTGTTTCATATCTTGTTGGCCTAAACACGGCACTTGCGATAAAAGCGATATCAATGACAAAAAGAAGTGGTGGTTTGACAAGTATTGGTGCTACAACCGGTTTGTTTGTTGCTTGCCCAACATGTGTAAGCACATTTTTTGCTATTTTTATAGGCTCATCTGGTGCTGTTACATTCACAGTTATACTTACCCATCTTCAAACACTGTTTGTTGGTATCACTATACCAATCCTTTTACTAACACCGATATTAATTGCAAAAAAAATGCAAAAAAAAGATGATGATTGTACGTTAGGCCCTAAAATATGACAAATCATGTCTTAGTCTCAAATAAATCAAAATTGATTTAATTTATTCAAAACGATTTTAAAAATTTCTTCCCTGTCAAGCAGTATACATGGAATTGTGTTTTCTTTGCATGCTATACCATTTTCTTTATCACGAGTTATCAAAATCATATTATTTTCCTTGGCATATTTAATTAGAGAATAGTCAGCATGAAGTTTTAATCCATCCGCCCGCAATTTTTTCACACTATAAGCATCAAAGCCAATTTCCTTCAATTTTTCATCCATTCCATCATCCATTTCATCAACTAAAATTTTTAATGATTTTTTTACCATATTATTATCAACTTGAAGTATGATGATTTATTGGTTTATGATTAATATCAAAGATGTGAAGACATTTTTTTAATTTTTGTTATAATTTGTAATTTTTTATTAACAGATAATTCTGGTTCCATTGTAATAAAAATAGTATATTTTTTAATATAGACAGTGATTTGAGTGACATTTTCTCTTTCTGTGTGTACATAACGAACCTTACCAAGTTTCTTATCATATGCTTCACGCATTTTTCGTGCCTTAGCAGCATCCTTACAAAATTTTTCCTGTTGTCTTTGAGACTCCAATGAGGTTTTACGATCTTTCATAATTCCTTCGATTATGTTTCCTTTTAAATCAAGAATTGAAGCAAATCGCATTGCATTATTTAGTGCTAAAATATTTTCAGCTACATTGAGTAGTTGTTCATCTTTAGTTTGATTCATGGTACAACACAAAAATTAGAGTAATATAATTGAATAACCTAATTTACTTTTATACATTTTATTAGTAAATAATCAATTAATTTTTCATGCGATGTTTTTTTCATTTTCAATAACGATTTGAATAATAAATTTTCGACATATGATGGATATTGTGTTAATATGTTATTTCTTAATCTGCGTCTATTTTTAATGTAATAATCAGATAATGGTTCAAAAACATCATGACCGATTTCGATTTTTTTAATTATTTTAAATTTTTTGGTTGTTTTTGAAACTACAAAATCCTGCTTATAATGTTCTGATGACCAAGTTAACGCTAAAACTCCAAGTTTTTTTACGCTTGAAGTATTCTTGATTACAGGCATTGCGAATGTAAGAATGCCATTTTTTTTTAGAACACGATACGATTCAGAAATAAAATCATTAAATGGCTTAAAATGTTGTGCAGATTCAAGCGCAATTATTCTTTCCAGAGAGTTTGTTGAAAATGGTAACATTGTAGATGTAGAATTGATTTCATTAATCATGGAATTTGGTGTTTTTTCCTTAACGATTTTTTTTGCATGTTGTAACTGAATATAATTAATATTTAGACATGAAATATTAACACCTGGATATAACTTAGCCCATATTATTGCTGGTGCAGACAAACCACTTCCAATGTCAAGTAACGAATTTGCAGATTCTAATTCTGCAAGTTCTCCAATCTTATTACATAATCTAATCTGTGCGTTAACTGGTGATATGTCTTCTTTATGCCAATATCCAAAATTTAGCATATCACCACCAGTAGCTAATTGCATTACTGGAGATAATGTGTTGTAAAGATTTACAACATCATTTTCATTTCTTCTAAATGTCCATAGAACCATCTCCAATGGATTGATTTTAAACAATAACGAAATTAACAGATTTGGACTATATACGATTTAACAACTACCAAATTACGGTATTTCTAATATTTCGTTTGCACAATGTTTGTGTACCCAATCCTCATCTTCATTTTTCACAATTTCTTTTCCTTTTTCTATAAATGCATCACAAACACTACATTTTGTTGAAAATCTTGCTTTCATGATTAATTATATAATAAAATGATTAAAAAGATGATTATTCGATATGTGTAAACCGTTGATTAGCTGAAATTCGATTAATTGGCTATACGCAGACAGAAAGGATCAAATTTTTTGAGCATTTAGGTAAAGCAAAAGAGGCAAACTCGGTATTATAATATAATTTTGATAATGACTGAAATGATGTCAACGGAGCCTATTGGATTTTGGGACGATGCTCATAAGTATGCATTTACTACAGGTGAAGAACAATTTGTTAGTGAGATTGCATATATTATGACTACATTGCATGAAGAAGGTTATGATAACTAGTCGTTAGAAACTTTTCGCGCTAACCCCAAAGTTTCATCTACTAGATGATCTAGTCTAGAATTCACATCTTCATTGATTATTTTACCATTATCTACTGTATCAGCTGTAACAAATACAGCCCTTGGATTTGTGATGACATTGAAATAAGACATTAGCTGAGTTAGCAGAGTCTGAACATCCGCAAAACCACTATTGCCAGATGCGACAATAACTAATCCAGCTGTTTTTCCTGCTGTTTTTTTGTAATCAATGTACTCAAACAGATTTTTCAATGCTGAACTAAAAAATGAATTATAAATCGGAGTTCCTATAATCCAGACGTCAGCTTCAGTAATATCCTTGATTGCCTGTTTAGTAGTATTACCAAATGTTCCATCACCAGTATAGTAATCAATCCCACCCTCTGAAAGGTTGATGAATTTTACTTCTACGGGATATACGTAGGTATTATCTAATATAGATTCGGCCACATATTTCATGATAGTCTGAGTTTTACCAATCTTTCTTGGGCTTGCAGAGATTACAACAACCTTCATATGAGAATTTTTTTCTTAGGATATTTAAATTAAAATGATTACTGGATATGCTACACCTGAAGGAACAAAAAAGTTTGTGGAAAGACAAAATCAAGATTCACATGAGAATTACAAAAATGTTCACAATCTTACACTATCCAATGTTGGTATTGGTACATATCTTGGAAATCCAGATACTGAGACAGATAAGCTTGTTGAAGATGCAATTAAAAAATCAATTTTAGGTGGAATAAATGTCATAGATTCTGCCATCAATTATCGTGCACAAAAAGCGGAACGTTCTGTAGGAAATGCAATATCACAATTAATTGATAATAATGATATTTCGAGAGAAGAAATTTTTGTGAGCACAAAAAATGGATACGTCACAAATGATGGTGACATTAAGGAAGATCTAATGCAATATGTGATGAGGGAATATGGTAAAACTGGAATTGTAAAAGAAGGTGA
>JACNGK010000135.1:0-4282 GCA_014384145.1 Nitrososphaerota archaeon | reverse complement strand
TAAAGTTAGACTAGGCTAAATTTTAAATACAGTCGCAAAACCATCGATTTGTATGCTTACTGGGGGACAAAAGATGATTATTGTAATCGCCGTTGTTTCTTTGGGTTTTGCTGGATATCTTGTTTTTCCTGCTATGGATATTACTGCACAGGAACAACCGCAAGTTTTTGTTACTCACTCTGGTGCGGTAGTACAGACAACCGGTGATGTGTTAGATCCTGTTTATACAATTCAAGAAGTTGAGTTTGATCCAGAAAAATACCTGCGAGATTTTGACTATGGTGAGGTTTCCCAGTTAGAAGATGGTACAACACTTCGTGAATTTACCATTATAGCTGAAGATGATAAAATAATGGAAATCGCGCCTGGGATATTTTATAATGTCTGGACATTTAATGGGCAAGTTCCTGGACCCACAATTCGTGCAACAGAAGGTGACCTAGTAAGAATTCATTTTACTAACAACGGTGACAAGGAACACACAATTCACTTTCATGGAAATCATCCAGCTGAGATGGACGGTATATTTGAGATAGTAGGTTCTAACGGCGGCCAATTTACTTACGAATTCATAGCAGGTCCTGTTGGTGTTCATCCATATCATTGTCATGTAATGCCAGTTGAGGAGCACATTGGTCATGGGCTTTATGGTGTCTTCATCGTAGATCCAAAAGACGCAAGACAGCAGGCTGACGAAATGGTTATGATGCTAAACGGATTTGATACTGACTTTGATGGTGAAAATAATCTATATGCTGCAAACACCATTCCATTTTACTATCAGCATCACCCCATTCAGGTTAGCACAAATGAACTAATCAGAGTTTATGTTGTAAACATGGTAGGGTTAGATCCTATCAACAATTTCCATTTACACGGAACCTTGTACAAATACTATCCAACTGGCACTGATATGGTTCCATCAGAGTTTACTGACATGACTACATTTTCACAAAGTGAAAGGGGAATTCTAGAGTTTGAGTATGAATATACGGGAAGATACATGTTTCATGCACATTTGACTGAATTTTCTGAGAAGGGATGGTCAGGTGTTTTCTATGCAAAAGATAGTTCTCAATCAAACATGGAAGGCTATGCATATGGAAGTTAAAAGATCATCTCGAACAAAAACAGCAGTAAGTGCGGTCATTCCTTTTGTTTTACTGGCTGTAATGATTGGATATGTATTTGGTCCAGGCTCTGAACTTATTGAATTTGGTGTTGTATTACCGGAAATATCTATTGAGAAAGTTGAATTCGTTGACTCGGAAATAATTGCAACAGTACGAAATACTGGACCTATTGCTGTTGACATTGTTATGGCGGACATTAATGATAGAATATATCCTGCCGCAATAGAACCGGACAAGCATCTTGAACGATTCGAGTCAGCAGTTGTTCGAATACCATTTGAATGGAACGAGGGAGAACCATATGCTGTAGGACTTACTGTAGATGATGGAACAAGATTTGAAAAGCAAGTTGATGTAGCTGTACAATCGATTCAGCCTACTGCTGAAATGATATCATATTTTGCTCTAATAGGAACATATGTTGGGATTCTTCCTGTATTGATAGGTCTTCTTTGGTTTCCGTTTATTTCCAAACTTAGCCGTAGCAAGTACAAATTTTTCTTGGCACTTACTGTAGGTCTTTTACTTTTCCTTGGAATTAGCACTGCTGAGGAAGCAATTGAAATCTCTGCCAATAATCTGTCAGATATTTTCAATGGCATCCTGTTAGTTGCCACGGTTGCTGTGGTATCATTTCTTGGTCTTAATTACGTAGGTGAAAAACTCAGAAAACGTGCAGGTGCTTCAAAACTTGCTGGTCCTGTAGCAATTGCATTAATGATTGCAATTGGAATAGGCTTGCATAACTTTGGGGAAGGTCTTGCTATTGGCGCTGCAATTGTACTTGGTGAAGCTGCACTTGGCGCTTTCTTGATTGTTGGATTTGCGTTACATAATACCACTGAAGGATTTGCCATAGCAGCACCAATGGCACGTACAAAGCTGATGATTGGAAAGCTTGCTGCATTGGGAATGATTGCTGGTGTTCCTGCAATCTTTGGTGCATGGGTTGGTGGTTTTGTTTACTCGCCTTTGGCGGCTGTTATCTTTTTAGCAATTGGAACGGGTGCAATATTTCAGGTAATTGTCTCAATAATGAGATGGATACAAAATGAAGAGGGTAAATTATCAAACAGTTCAGTACTAGCGGGCATTGCTGTAGGAATGATAATCATGTACATTACAAGTATTCTAATCTGAAATCTGCTTAGTTATTTTCCATCGTGCAACAACTAGCCTTGTTGATGTTTCGCATTGCCCACCAGATTGAAAATGACAATGCTGCTATGGATACAAACTTGAGCTCCAATCCTTGAAGCGGGAAAATTGCCAAACCCCCAACTATTCCCAAAACTGCAGTAAGTGATGTCGTACAGGCTGGGCATCCTGGCGTAAATGCAGCAAGAGCACCACCAAATATTGCCGACGTTCCACCCTTTTGCAAATTCATTCTTTGTGTCTTTATGTTGTATGCAACTAGTGCAATGTTGATTCCACCCAGTACTGCTACAACTAATGTTAACCCAATAGAGGCTGCAAGATATTGAGGACTAACAACTAATGCAATTAAGTTGTGGTCTACTGCGCTTGATAAGGTAAGAAAATAGTAGACTAAACCAAGTAAAATGCCTGAAACGATAGCAATTCCACCAAAACTTTTCTGTTTTAGTATATCCTTGATAGTTAATTTTAGCATCATAGTTGTATCTACCAATTCTCTTAATTAAACTCTTGAACCACTAACTCCAAACACTTTCTTTAAACGTCCATTTTTTATTCAAAATAAAGTTGCTGGTGGCAGCAATAATTACAGCTAGTATTAACGCAATAGGATACATAACCTGATAATTATCAACTAGGACGTACACCATTCCAAGCTGTATTAGTGCACCTAAGGAACTAAATCCCACAAACTTTCCATATTGCGCAAAAGTTTTCTTTGCTTCAAAGTTTCTATCTTCAAATGTCCATATTTTGTTTAGAATGAAATTAGAAGACATTGAAATTGCTATTCCTATCACTGTTGCGTGAATGTACCAAAAATTTATGATTGCATCAGCAAATAGGAGTGACACAAGATAGTTTACCAAAAGTCCAGACGCGCCTACAGTGTAGAACCTGCCTGCCTTGGATATAAAACGAACAGACGTTCGTGTATCGCTAACTTTTGCCGTGTGACCATATCTATACAGCTTCCATACTGACTTTACATAATCAAACATTGTAGAAGAGTCTAGCTTACTTGAACCACGTGTTCTGTCTGTAAACGTATAAGGAATTTCTTTCACTTTTGCGCCCTTTGTCTTTACTAAAATTTCTAAAAGCATCTTGTATCCTATAGCGTCAAATTTTATACCTTCGAGAATATTACGGTTGAATGCAAAAAACCCTGACATTGGATCTGATTCGTTTACACCAAGACCTGCTTTTGCAATTCCTTTCGCTGTCTTGCTAATCAGTTTTCGTTTAGTTGACCATCCATTAACTTCGCCTCCCTCAGTATAGCGTGAAGCTATGACAATATCATATTTTGAAGTCTTTATCTCTTCTATTAATTGCGGAATTATTTTTGGAGGATGTGAAAAGTCACTGTCCATTACCACAACAGTTTCACCGCTTGAATGCTGAATTCCGTCAAGTATTGCAGAGCTTAAACCACTCTTTGTCTTTCGGTGGATAATATCAATAGTATATCCAGTTTTGTTTTGTGCATCATTTATGTAATCTTCAACAATTTTTCCCGTTCCATCCGGAGAGTTGTCATCAACTACTATTGCTTCGGTAACAATATCCTTCGGTATGTGTTCGCTAATTGATTTTAAGACTTGGATAATGTTCTCAGATTCATTATATGTTGGAATGATTATAGATACTTCTGCCTTGTTTTGTGCCAAGTTACTCATATTTCGTAGACGATCGCTCATGATTATTAATAGTTTAATCTAGTACACTAGTCAAAAAACAATTCTAACAAATGGTAGAAATGTCAAAAACCATATAAAGCCCGATAGCTTTTCGTGATCACATGAAATTGAGCACACTAAGTTCACTTTTTGTTCTTTTGTCTGTAGTTTCTCTGATTGCAATTGCACCAAGTGCATTTGCAGCTCATCATGAGGTGACTATAGAAAACGCACCAGGATCATCAACACCTGGCTGTGAACCAGATTGCTTCATTCCAACTACAGCAACAGTAGAGGTAGGCGCAA
>JACNGK010000107.1:0-4283 GCA_014384145.1 Nitrososphaerota archaeon | reverse complement strand
AATCAGATGGTGAAATTCTAGTTGATTTACATGAACATGGTCTTGATTCAAACCCAGAACTTGCTTCGCTTGCAAGTAGAATGGAAATTGATGCCTGTCAAGAATCAGTTGACAAGGCTGATCTGGTACTGATGGATGGGTCACTTTATTCCCAATTTCTAACAAGGCAAAAACCACTGGCGAATTCACTTGTGAATACGATTACAAAAAAGAATAATGTTGTTTTCATTTCAAAAACGTCTAATACCAAAAAACAGTTTGAAAACCTAGGAGCAATAGCAGGAGACATCTTCTATTACAACCATGCAACAGTTTCTCCAGGATTTAGTAAGATTCACGAAGACATAAAATTTGGAAATGATATGATTATTTCTTCAGTTTTCGCCAGATTGGCAGAATCATTACCGTTGATCAAGATTGAACTTCTGGGTTCTGGATATGCTGATAATGATTTTAAATTAATTTTAAACAAAATTCTAAACAATAGTATTGGTGGATATCCATACGCACTAAAACTTGCACATAACAACTGCAAAATCTCAGGCAAAGATTTGGCAAAGCTTGCTAGCATTCATGGACTGTCAAATGAGATTGGTTCGAGGGAGGTTTTAGGATGACACTAGGATTTGTTATTGGTGAATCAAAACCAACTATAGTAACTGGACAGACATCCAGATCACTGCCAATAGGGGAATATGTTATCATAAATTCAAAGGAAGGAAAGATTGTTGGTCTGGTTGAAAAATCAGTTGTATCAAGTGCTGCACTTGGTGATGTTAAAAATTATGACGAGACTTTGGAAAGTATTGAAGTTGCTACACTCAACAAACGTGATAAGAGTCACACGGCAATGATTAGGATTCTAGGATTTCTAGAATCACTACAAAAAGGCAAAGCAATACTTCCTGCTATACCACCAACACCCGGAACTGAAATTGTCAAGGCAACGAAGGATGATCTTGGGCAAATATTTGGACCAGTAAATGAAGAATGGATAAAAATTGGTGGGCTTTTGAGAAACCCTGAGATAGATTCACAGATTAATCTTAACAAGATTGTTTCACGACATCTTGGAATTCTTGCAATGACAGGAATGGGAAAGAGTAACCTAGTAACATTACTTGCAAAGCAAATTGCAAAGCTTGACGGAACTGTAATCATTTTTGATTATCATAATGACTATTCTGGTCTGGACTTTCCAAAAATTAATGTCATTGATGCTAAAATTAATCCTAGGTTGTTAGAAGCTGATACACTTTCAGATGTACTAGAGATTAGAGAAGGTGCTGATATACAACAAAGAGTTTTGCGTCTTGCATTCACACCGGAAGTAAAAGAATCTGCAAATTTCTGGGAAGCGTTAGATAACCAAGTACAATACATTGGTGCTAATCCTGATAGAAAAGAAGATAGACACTCTGCTGACAGAGTTCAAGACAAGATTGATGACGCTAGACATAGATCATCGGAGATTTTAGATCCTGATATGTCCAATCCAGTTGCACTCATCAAAGAAGGCCGATTAAACATCCTAAATGTATCAGAATTCACAGACAGACAAGCAAACGTTGCACTTGCTTACTATCTACAAGAACTATTAGCAGACAGAAAGGCTGCTGTAAACGCAAAGGGTGGAAAGGTAAAATCAAAGAGAAATTACAGATTCAACACTCCTATTTTTGTAATAATTGAAGAGGCACATGTATTCATTCCCAAAAATGAGGATGCGAAGGCAAAGTATTGGGCAGCAAAGATTGCTCGGGAAGGAAGGAAATTTGGTCTTGGCTTATGTATAGTATCACAAAGACCTAGAGATATTGAGGCTAATGTTCTAAGCCAGATGGGCTCACTTGCAGTAATGAAGATTGTGCAGGAGGACGACCAGAGACAGATTGCATCTGCTGCTGAATCCATTAGTAGAGAATTCATTGGACAGCTCACATCACTGAATATTGGTGATGCGGTTCTTGTCGGTCAATGGGTTAACCTTCCTGCTATAGTACACATTGATGAAATGAAAGGAAAGAAAATTGGTTCTGATCAAGATGCAGTTGGTGAATGGTCTGTTGCAAAAAAGTTTGAGGAAGTTGGTGCAAAATCCATGAAAGATCTTACAAGAAAGGACTTCTAACATGAAGTTTTCACACATTTCTGATACACATCTAGGACAATACCGCTCAAAGAAAGAAAGAGAAGATGATACCTACGATGCATTCAAACAGGCGATAGAAATTTCAATTAAAGATAAGGTAGATTTTGTAATTTTTTCCGGTGACATTTTTGATAAAGCACAACCACCAAATGATGCAATTTTACTTATGATGCAACAGCTTAACCGTCTAAAGGATAATGGTATTGAATCATACTTTGTTTTAGGTGATCATGATCAACCAAAACAAAGTGGACAAAATCCAATTCATTGGTTATATTCAAGCCTAACAAAAGTTTCACATCATCTAGGTGATGGGAAACCAGTTTATTTCAAAAATGTATTACTTGTTGGATTTGATCATCACAATGACGGACATGATATCGAAATGTTGCAAGAAGAATTCAAGAAAATTGATTTGGTTGCAAAAGAACATGATGGCCACAAAATAATTGTATTACACCAGGGGCTAAATGAAGCACATGAATATGCAGGTCAGTTAAATGCTAATGATCTTCCGAAAAATTTTACGTACTACGCAATAGGTGATATCCATGAAAAATTTGGTCCAAAAAAATACGAGTTCCTAGGTGGACCACTAGCTTATCCAGGTTCTACAGAAATTTCTTCAACAGAACCAATCAAGGAAACAAAAAAAGGATTTTTTGAGGTTGATCTTTCTTCTGCTGAGGCAATTCCAAAATGGATTGACCTTGATATAAGACCAAGATTTGAAATAGAAACCAGCGTTGATGAACTTCATGCCAAGATTGATGAGGTTATCTCAAAAATTGATGAATCACGCAAACCACTTGTAAGTTTGAAAATAACAGATGTTCACGATTGGAAGAGCATACACCAAGAGATTGCTAGACTTGATGAGCATATACTAGACAAATCAATCCGTCTAAAGTATGATGAGAAACAATACCCACTATCACTCGAGGATACAGGAAACATAGATGAGGAGTTTAAGAGACTAGCGGTCACAAATATTGGTCAAGAATTGGCTAACCTAGCATTAGACACACTATATCCATCACTCAATGAAAAAAATAAGCGTGAGGTAAAAGAGATCATCATAGAAAATTTTGAAAAGTTCAAAGAGGAGCACAAAAAATGATAACTTCTGTAAAACTAGGCAACTTTCTCTCTCACAAAGATACTGAATTAACTTTTGACAATGGGGTAACAGTTTTCATTGGTGATAACGGTGCAGGCAAATCTAGTATTATAGATGCAATGACATTTGCACTTTTTGGAAAAACCACAAGAGGTAATAACGAAGAAACTATTCGAGATGGTGAAAACCAAGCTGTTACTCAGATACATTTTGAAGTGAATGGAAAAACATACAATGCTATCAAAAAAACTCAAGGAAAAACTAGCTCTCATCAGTTGCTTGACGGGAATTCATCACCAATTACAATAACTGCTGATAAAACCGAGGAAGAAATTAAAAAAATAATCGGTATGGACTACGAAACGTTAGGAATTGCATCAATTGTTCCACAGGGCGAATTATCACAAATTATTCAAAAGACAAATGGAAGAAAACTAAGAGATCTAATTGACAAAGTTATAGGTACAGGAAAATATTCTGCCGCAGGAGAAGGACTCAGTGAAGGTATAGCTGCTTTTCGTGAGGACCTTAGAGAAAAATATGATAACACAGATCAGGATGTTGATAAAATTCAACGAGAAATCAACGACGCTGATCAAATCATCTCAAAATCAAAACCAGAAAAAGAAAAACTTGAGAAAGTTGTTGAATCGTTTAAAGAAAAAATAAAAAAATTACAGGAACAAAAGGAAGAACTATCAGTAAACCATGAAAAAATTCTTCATCTAAGGGATAAGGAAAACGATGTTTGGAAAACTGTCAAACGTGAAATTTCATCACTAGTAAATGATAATCAAGAAAATTCTAAAATTATTCAAAGATGTGAAGAGTCTTTTGTTCTTATCAAGGAAAAATCAAAGATAGAAGATGTATGGAATTCTAAGAATCATAAGAAAAAAAATGTTGAAGAAAAAATTGCTGAGATTGATCAAAAACTACACACATATGAAGATCATAAAGATATTGCAGGAAAAATTCAATTTTCTGATGGTGAATGCCCTATATGCCATA